>JAGACE010000232.1 GCA_017614275.1 Clostridia bacterium
CGGCCCCGGCACCGTCACCAAGGAAATGGTCGAATCCATGGCAGACGACGCCATCGTCTTTGCCTGCGCCAACCCGACTCCGGAGATCTTCCCGGACGAGGCGAAAGCCGCCGGCGCCCGCGTCGTCTCCACCGGCCGCTCCGACTTCCCGAACCAGATCAACAACGTTCTGGCGTTCCCCGGGATCTTCCGCGGCACGTTCGACGTCCGTGCGTCCGACATCAACGAAGAGATGAAGATGGCCGCCTCTCTGGCGCTGGCCGGGCTCATCTCGGACGAGGAACTGTCGGAGGACTACATCATCCCGAAGGCCTTCGACCCCCGTGTCGGCCCCGCAGTGGCCGAAGCCGTGGCGGAAGCCGCCCGGAAATCCGGCGTGGCCCGCATCTGAACGGCCAAAAATCCTACAACCTGCCCGCAGATCGTCTGATCTGCGGGCATTTTTCCTGCGGCAACCAAACTGCCTCTTTTCTTTTGAGTTGTTCGAACGTATAATAGTTTTACATTTGTGAAGAAACGTAAAACTTTTGAAAGAGGAGTCTTGCCAAATGGAATTCAAAAACAACTACCCCTGCGTCTTTCTCCACGGCCTCATGGGCTTTGGCGAATCGGACCAGATCGAGAAGTACTTCAAGTATTTCGGCTTCCTGAACACCACGTTCTTCCAGCATCTGGATGAGCGGGGCATCGAGAACTACCACCCGAACATCGGCCCGCTCAACAGCGGGTGGGACCGCGTCTGCATCCTGTGGGCGTACCTGTTCGGCGGCCGCGTCGACTACGGTAAGGTCCACTCCGAAAAGTACGGCCATGCCCGGTACGGCAAGGAGTATCCCGGCGTCCTGAAAGACCTCGGGCAGACGGAAGCGCACAAGAAGATCAACCTGATCGGCCACTCCTTCGGCGGCCCGACCGTCAAGACCGCGGCCTGGCTGTTCGCCTACGGCTCGGAAGAAGAGCGCAAGGGCACGCCTCCCGAAGAACTGTCCCCGCTGTTCGCCGGCGGACACGGCGACCTCATCCACACGGCCACCACGCTGTCCGGCGTCAACAACGGCACGGCCCTGGCGTCGCTCTTCGGCGTCAAGCCCTTCAGCGTCGTCAACTATCTGGCCCTCGGGCTCGTCACGCTGGTCGGCAGTACTCCGTTCACCAAGATGTACGATTTCGGCTGCTCGCAGTGGGGGATCATGCCCTACCGGGAAGACATCCGCGGCTGGAAGATCGGCAACCCCTTCAAGCACATCGACGCCCTCCGTGCCTTCGACCGGAACAAGACCTTCGACAATATCAACCATGAGATGCAGATCGAGGTCATCCAGGACGCGATCAACCCCTCTCTGAAATATCCGGAGAACATCTATTACTTCGCGCAGCGCGCCAGCGGCATGAAGCCCGGCAAGAACGGCAAGGAGGTCCCGGACCGGAGCGCCATGAGCCTGCTCTGCTTCATCCCGGGCCAGCTGACCTGCCGCGCGTTCACGCCGAAGCTGAAGAAATACAGCTGCCAGACCGACCCGAACTGGCGGGCCTGCGACGGCTTCGTCAACATCGTCGGCCAGTCCGCCCCGCTGGACTCCAAATACGAAGAAGCGGACTACGACACCGACTTCAAGCCGGGCATCTGGTACAACATGCCGATCGAACGCGGCGACCACATCTTCTGGAACGGCTGGCTGCAGCCGCATGAGCAGTACAACGCCCTGTACGACCGCATGATCGACCTCTACCGCTCCCTTCCGGATGCGGAAGACGCGTAACAACAAAAAAGACCCGCTCTGACAAGCGGGTCTTTTCTTTTTGGTTGTTCGAACGTATAATATTCTTACAATGTTGAAAAAGTGTAAAACAATGGAATGGGAGGGATGCAGAATGGAATACAAAAACAATTACCCGGTCGTGTTCGTCCACGGCCTGATGGGCTATGGCGAGGCAGACTTTATGGACAAGGTCTTCCCGAACTTCGGCCTGTTCAACCACACCTTCTTCAAGCACCAGAAGGAGCGGGGCATCGAGACCTATAACCCCTCGGTGGGCCCGATGAACAGCGCCTGGGACCGCGCCTGCATCCTGTGGGCGTACCTCTTCGGCGGCCGGGTCGACTACGGAAAAGTCCACTCCGAAAAGTACGGCCATGCCCGTTACGGTAAGGAGTACCCCGGCGTCCTGAAGGATCTCGGTCAGACAGAGGCGCATAAGAAGATGAACCTGATCGGCCACTCCTTCGGCGGCCCGACCGTCAAGACCGTGGCATGGCTGTTTGCCTTCGGCTCGGAAGAAGAGCGCAACGGCACCCCCGCGGACGAACTGTCTCCGCTGTTCGCCGGCGGCCACGGCCATCTGCTGCACACCGTCACAACCCTCTCCGGCGTCAACAACGGGACCGCGCTCGCGTCCTTCTTCGGCAACAAGGGGATGAGCATCGCCGACTACGCCTACATGGCCCTTGCCACCTTTGTCGGCGACACATACTTCACCAAGTTCATCGACTATGCCACCTCCCAGTGGGGCAACATGCCCTTCTCCGAGGACGTTCACGCCGTGCACGTCCGCAATCCCCTCAAATACCTGGACGCGTCCCGCGCCTTTGACCGGAACAAGACCTTTGACAACATCAACCACGAGATGCAGATCGAGGTGGTCCAGGAGGCGATCAACCCGTCTCTGCAGTATCCGGAGAACGTCTATTTCTTCGCCCATCGCGCGGACGGAACGAAGCCGGGTCGCAACGGTGACCCGGTCCCGAGCATGAAAGACATGATCCTGCCCTGCTGGCTCGTCGGACAGCTCACCGGGCGCGCGATGCTGAAACGTCTCGAAAAGTACGGCGTCCGCAGCGATCCGAACTGGAGAAGAAATGACGGCCTCGTCAATCTCGTCGGCCAGTCCGCGCCGCTGAACTCCAGATACGAAGAGGCGGACTACAACACCGACTTCAAGCCGGGCATCTGGTACAACATGCCGCCCGAGCGCGGCGACCACGCCCTCTGGGTCGGCTGGCTCGTGCCGAAGAAGAGACTCAACGCCATCTACGACCGCATGATCGACCTCTATCGGACCCTCCCCGACGGAGAAGACGTATAACAACAAAAAAGGACCCGCTCTCCGGAGCGGGTCTTTTGTGTATAAATGCTTATTCCTTGTCCGCGGCTTCCGCGATGACTTCCACTTCGACGAGGGCGCCGGCGGGGAGGTCGGCGGCCGCCACGCAGGAGCGGGCCGGCTTCGAGGTGAAGTACTTGCCGTAGACGGCGTTGAACGCGGCGAAGTCGCCCATGTTCTTCAGGAAGCAGGTGGTCTTGATGACGCGGTCGAAATCGGTGCCGGCGGCCTTCAGGACCTCGCCGAGGTTCTTGCAGACCTGCTCGGTCTGGCCCTCGATGGTGTCGGAAACGATCTTCCCTTCGGCGGGATCGATGGCGATCTGCCCGGAGGTGAACACCAGGCGGCAGACGGCTTTGGCCTGCGAATAGGGGCCGAGGGCGGCGGGCGCGTTGTCGGTGTGTACGGTACGGATCATGGGGGAACCTCCTTAATAGACGGTGTAACGGAATCCCGCGTCGCTCAGCGCGTGGAGGATCTCGTCGATGTGCTCGAAGTTCTTCGTTTCCATCGTGATGCGCAGATACGCGTCGGTGATGGACATGTCTTCCGTCGCCTTCTCGTGGTGGATGAGGGTGACGTTGCCGCCGGCGTCGGCAATGATGTTGGCCACGCCCTGCAGCTGACCGGGCTTGTCGACCAGATTGACCTGGATGGACAGCGTGCGGCCGGACTTCAGGAGACCGCGGTCGATGACGCGGGACAGGATGGTGACGTCGATGTTGCCGCCGGACACGAGGCAGACGACCTTCTTGCCGGCCACCGGGACCTTGTTGAACATGGCGGCCGCCACGGAGACGGCGCCGGCGCCCTCGGCGCAGAGTTTCTGCTGCTCGATGAGGGCCAGGATGGCGGCGGCGATCTCGTCGTCGGTGACGGTGACGAGTTCATCGACGTACTGTGTGATCAGATCGTAGGTCAGGTCGCCGGGCTCCTTGACGGCGATGCCGTCCGCGATGGTGGTGAC
>JAGACE010000233.1 GCA_017614275.1 Clostridia bacterium
AATGATGACCAGTGAGATGAACCACATCACGACCACGGTATCCGTGACCGGAATCCTGAGATTCCCCAAAGGGATCTCAAACATCGTATCATGGTGGAACAACTCGTTAACGTTCAAAGCTATTTTCCCCCTTTCTTAGATTATTAAGTAAAAAAGTCGGTATGTAACAATCCGATCGCTTCCAAAACAATGTAGATCATGACTGCAGCAGGGATCGTCACGACACCGCCAAACAGACACCAGAACGCTTCGTCCGACGTCCGCATGGCTATAAAAAGAGCCGCAATCACAATAACAAAGGCACCCGTCAGAACGCCACCCGAGCGCAACGTACGTGCCTTTGACCCAAACGGTGCACAACTGAACATGTAGGCGGTCGCCTCGAACAGCAGAACGCCGAGCGCGAAGCCGATGACAGCCGTGATGAGATTCAGCCCTTTAAGACCTAAGATCAGCACCAGGATGATGAGATAGAGCAGAAAAATAACGGCGGAAAACTTCAGAATGAATTTTTCTAACGCCGCATTTGCCATATCGTCACCCACATTTGACATATTAATAGGATTATACTAAAAAACACAAGAAAAGAAAAGATAAACTAACTATATTTTTTGATAAAAAATAGGTTCCCCTTTTCTGATACGCATATAGATTATAGTGATTACTATGGCTTTTGTAAATACTAAAAGTATGATAAACTATTCACAGAAAAACCACACCGCAAGGAGGTCTTCCCCATGGAGGAAACACTCATCACGCTCTACGATGAAGACGGCAACGACATCCGTTTCGAATTCCTCGATTACATCGAACATGACCACTGCAAATATGTCGCCCTCCTGCCCCTCGAAGGCGATCTGGACAACGCCGAAGTCCTCATCCTCCAGCTCGTGGAGGACGAGGAGACCGGAGACCAGGACTTCGACATCGTCGAGGACGCAAAGCTGCTGGACAAGCTCTATCGCAAGTTCCAGGAAGACCACCGGGACGAGTTCTCGTTCCGCGACTAAGGAGCCGACCGATCCATGATCACCCGTCAGGACTACAAGGACTTCCCTCCCGTCATGGTGGAGTTCCTGAACTATATGGACGCCATCCGGAACAAGTCGAAGAACACCATCTCCGAATACGCGTCCGACCTGCGCCTCTTCTTCCGCTTCCTGAAGCGGTTCTGGGGCGAGGTACCGGAATCCACTCCCCTGGAGGACATCGACATCTCCGATATCAGCAAGAACGACATTCGCCGGATCTCTCTGGCGGATGCTTACGCATTTCTGTCCTTCTGCAAAGACGAGCGCGGCAACTCCGCGCGCACCAGAGCCCGGAAGGTCTCGACCCTGCGGGCGTTCTTCAAATACTGCACCGTGCAGAAACATATCCTGGATGAGAACCCCATGCAGGAACTGGAGACGCCGAAGATGAAGCAGTCTCTCCCCAAATACCTGACGCTGGAAGAGAGCATGGAACTGCTGTCCAAAGCCGCGGAAGGCCCCAACAAGGAGCGGGACTACGCCATCATCACGCTGTTCCTCAATTGCGGCATGCGGCTCTCGGAGCTCGTCAGCCTGAATTACACGGACATCCGGGACGACAACACGGTCAAGATCACCGGCAAGGGCAACAAGGAACGCACCATCTATTTCAACGATGCGTGCATCGCCGCCATCAACGCTTACATGAAAGTAAGGCCCGTGGACGGCGTCAAAGACAAAGAGGCGTTGTTCCTCAGCAACCGAAAACAGCGGATCTCCCCAAAGACGGTCCAGCACATCGTGTATACGACGCTGGAAAAGGCCGGCCTGCAGGGCTATTCCGTCCACAAACTGCGCCACACGGCCGCCACGCTCATGTATCAGTACGGCGACGTGGACGTCCTCCTGCTCAAGGAGATCCTGGGCCATGAGAACGTCGGGACCACGCAGATCTATACCCATGTCGTCAACGATCAGCTGAAAGCTGCCACGGACGCAAATCCTCTGAACCAGGTCTCCCCGCCCGAATCCAAAGATAAGTCGTAGAGAGATTCGTATAATAACTTGACAAATCGTATTCCGATGTATTATAACGTATATGCGAGAGAACTTTGTGCTTACACAGGCGCAAAGTTCGTATGTTTTGAGACGACATTTGTCACGGAGAACGATTATGGACAGACGGATCCGAAAGACCAAGCAGGCCATCGTCACGGCTTTCCTGGAACTGCTGGATGAAAAGAAGGATATCGACAAGATCTCGATCACCGATATCACCAAACGCGCGGACATCTCCCGCAGCACGTTCTATTTCCACTACAACGGGACTTACGAGCTGGTGGACGAGATCTCCGACTCCTTCTCGAAAGAGATCTTCGACATCATCATGAAAGCCCACACCGATATGCCCGGTGAAGAAGGTTATCTCTATATGTACAATGAGATCCTGGCCTTCCTGTATGAGAACAAGACCACCACGAAGCTCCTGCTCATGTCCCCCAAAGAGGCGGACATGACGAAGAAGATCACCGACGACATCTATAAACTGCTCACCGTCTATTATCTGTCCAAACGGCAGCCGGTCAGCAAAGAAGTGCTGAACGTGGCCGCCCTCTTCTCCACCTACGCCATCCTCGCCGTCATCCGGGACTGGGTGGACACCGACTTCAAGCATACGCCGCAGGAGATGGCAGACCTCACCTTCCAGGCAGTCAAGACCGCCATCGGGTTCTTCCACGAACAGTAAAGAATAAAATGAAAGACCTTCGGGCTCTCCCGAAGGTCTTTTTTGTTCTGTTATTCCTTTTTCTTGGCCTCTTTTTTCGCCGCCTTTTCCTTGGCTTTGGCAGCCTCTTTGGCGTCCTTGTCCGCCTGCGCACGGGCGTTGGCGGAAGCGTTGGTGGCGATGGCGGTCTTGGTGAAGCGGATCTTGTTCCGGTCTGCGCCGGTCTCAAGAACGATGGTGTCTTCCTTGACGGAGACGACCTTGCCGAGGATGCCGCCGATGGTGACGACTTCGTCGCCGACCTTCAGGTTGTCCCGCATGGCCTGTTCTTCGTTGCGGTTCTTCTTCTCTCTGCGGCTCATCATCCACATGTAGACGACGAAGAAGAGAAGGATGACGATCATGAATCCGCTGGAGCCCAGAGCGGCGCCGGAATCAGCGGCAGAGCCCGAAGCGGTGTTCAGTAAAATTGCAAAATCCATTGATAATAACCTCCAGTAAAGCTGTTACAGCACTTAAGTCAGTGTGAATTATAGCACAGTTCAGATCCGTGTATCAAGCAGATCCACATATTTGTCATGAAAAGCCGTGAATGTCCCGGCGTCCAGTTCCTCCCGGATGCGTTCCATCAGCGTGTTGTAGAAATAGAGATTGTGGATGACGCACAGGCGCATGCCGAGCATCTCCCCTGCTCGCAGCAGGTGCCGGATGTAAGCGCGGGAGTACTTCTGACAGGTCGGGCAGCCGCACTGCGGGTCGAGCGGCGATGCGTCGGTCGCGTATCTGGCGTTGTTCAGGTTCCGGATGCCTTCCCAGGTGTAGATCTGCCCGTGGCGGGCGTTCCGCGTGGGCATCACGCAGTCGAACAGGTCGACGCCGCGAGATACAGCTTCCAGGATGTTCCCCGGGGTCCCGACGCCCATCAGATAGCGGATCTTGTCCTGCGGAGCGAACGGTTCCACCTCCGAGATCATCTCGTACATAACCTCCTTCGGCTCTCCTACGGCCAGGCCGCCGATGGCGTATCCGTCGAGGTCCAGATCCGCGATCTCTTTCATGTGGTCGCGGCGCAGGTCCGCGTAGGTGCAGCCCTGGTTGATCCCGAAGAGCAGCTGCTGCGGATTCAGAGTATCCGGCAGCGCATTCAGACGTTTCATCTCTTCCTGACAGCGGACGAGCCAGCGCGTCGTCCGGGCGCAGGATTCCTTCGCGTAGGAGTATTCCGCAGGATTCTCGACACATTCGTCGAAGGCCATGGCGATCGTGGAGCCCAGATTGGACTGGATGCGCATGCTCTCCTCCGGGCCGATGAACAGCTTCCGGCCGTCCACATGGGACTGGAACCAGACGCCTTCCTCTTTGATCTTGTTGAGACTTGCCAGCGAGAACACCTGGAACCCGCCGGAGTCGGTCAGGATCGGGCCCTCCCAGCCGGTGAACTTGTGGAGACCGCCCATCGCTCGGACCACGTCGTCGCCCGGACGGACGTGCAGATGATAGGTGTTGCACAGCAGGATCTGCGTCTTGCAGACGGAGCGCAGGTCCTCGGCCGAGACCGCACCTTTGATCGCCCCCGCCGTGGCAACATTCTGGAACGCCGGCGTCTGCACGGTCCCGTGGACCGTCGCCAGCTCGCCCCTACGGGCCGTCCCTTCTGTTTTCATTAACTTGAACATAGTTGATTCCTTTATTATGTGATCATCATCGCGTCGCCGAAGCTGAAGAAGCGGTAGCGCTCGCGGACGGCTTCCTCGTAGGCGGCCAGCGTGTGTTCTCTGCCGGCGAAGGCAGAGACCAGCATGATCAGCGTGCTCTCCGGCAGATGGAAGTTCGTGATGAGCCCGTCCATCGCCTTGAATTCGTAGCCGGGATAGATGAAGATGGACGTCCAGTCCTCGTCTTCGGCGATCCGCCCCAACTTGGTGGCCACGGACTCCAGCGTCCGGCAGCTCGTGGTGCCGACGGCGATGACCCGTCCCCCGTTCTCCTTCGTGCGTCGGATGAGGTCCGCGGTCTCCTTCGGCAGCCAGTAGTGCTCCGAATGCATGATGTGGTCTTCGATGTTCTCCACCTTCACCGGGCGGAACGTCCCGAGGCCGACGTGGAGCGTGACATAGCCGATCTCCACGCCGTGGTCTTGGACCTTCTGCAGGAGTTCCGGTGTGAAATGGAGGCCGGCGGTGGGCGCCGCGGCGGAGCCGAGTTCCTGGCTGTAGACCGTCTGATAGCGCTCCTGATCCTCCAGTTTTTCCTTGATATAAGGCGGCAGAGGCATCTGGCCGATCTCCTCGAGGATCGTGTAGAAATTGCCGTCATACGTGAAGCGAACGATCCGTTTGCCGTCGTCCGCGAGGTCCTCTACGGTCCCGCTCAGCAGGCCTTCCCCGAAGGTGAACACCGCGCCTGGCTTCGCCCGTTTCCCGGGTTTGCAGAGGCATTCCCAGACGTCCAGTTCCCGCTGCCGGAGCAGGAGGAATTCGACGACTGCGCCGGTCTCCTCCTTGACGCCGTAGATGCGGGCCGGCAGG
>JAGACE010000234.1 GCA_017614275.1 Clostridia bacterium
ACAGGACGGCAAGCACTTTCTTCGCGATCTGCTTGTGTCCTTGGTTGCTCGGATGGGTGTTGACCATCAGGTGCCAGCTGAGGTTGTCGAAATCCTGATAGAGTTCGAGAGCGCCCGGCCAGGCGGGATGGTCCACGTCGGTGATGTCCACGATCGTGTAGTAGTTGTGGACGGCATTGTAGGCCTTCACGTGTATGTTCATAACGTCGATGGCCGGTCCGAGAACCACTTTGCCGATGTCACCGACTTTGAGGTCGTTCGTCAGGTACAGGCCCTCGAGCCCGTTGAACAGACTGACGACCACCATTTTGGCATCCGGGTTGTACTTGTGGATCCTGTCCAGGACCGGATCCCAGTTCTGACAGAAATGCTTCGCGCCGTTGTAGATGTTCTTGTTGAGCACGCTGACGGTCGCTTCCAGGATGTCCAGCGTCAGCGCGGTCTGGAAGACGGTCTCCCAGGCCTCATAGATCTGACCCTTGTCCAGCAGTTTCTGGACGGTCTCATCGGCTTTCACCAGCGCGGCGCGCTTCGGAGCGTCGAGGTTCGTAGTGTAGGTGCCGTCCATCGCCGCATACACCCTGCGCAGGGCAAAGGCAAAGATATCATTAGACCCGAAGTTGACGATGATGAGATCGGACTTCTTGATGTCCCGCTTGATCTCCTTCTTCTGCTGTTCCCAGCGGGCCGCGCCCTCCGCATACTTTTCGATGAGGCTGTCGGAGATGACCAGGTCCTCTTCGTCCGGCGTGTAGGTCTTGTCGAACAGACGGCGGAACTCGATAGAGCTCAGACCTTCTCTCGTGTAGTTGTAATAGTCCTTCAGACCGAGTTTTTTGCAGACGATGTCCGGGTAGGAACCGACGATCCGTCTTCCGTGGGTCGCCTTGCCGACCTGTGTTCCGTCCGGCTCAAAGATACAGAAGCCGGTGGCCACGCTGTCGCCGATGACGATCATCTTGTCATACTTGTTTTTGGTCGTCGTCTTTGCAAACGCCGGGACCGCGCAGACGGTCAGGAGCATCAGGAGCGCAAGGGCGATGGACAGAGTTTTTCGCATAGTCTTCATAGGTTCTTTCTCCTCAGATCTTCTTCAAAA
Organism: Clostridia bacterium; assembly: GCA_017614275.1. Lineage (GTDB taxonomy): Bacteria > Bacillota > Clostridia > Oscillospirales > Acutalibacteraceae > RUG420. The sequence continues at coordinate 1,100 of JAGACE010000234.1, forward strand.
CTTTTTTGGCGATCCACTTGTGGCCCGCCTTGGTGGGATGCGTGCAGAGCATCATGTACGTGTAGAAGTCGTCAGACAGCAGAGTCGTCAGGCTCGGCCACGCCGCGTGTTCCACGCCGTTGATGTCCACATAGGTGTAATAGTTGTGCACCGCATTGAAACTGACGATGCGGGCGTTCATGCCGACAAAGATCGGATCCAGCAGGTTCCCGATGCTGGCGTCCGTCCCGGGGATGGCCCCGAGGCCCTGCGTACCGTTGAACAGGCTGATCGCCACCAGCGTGGCGTCCGGGTTGATCTCATGGATGGCCGTGGCGATGCGCCCCCAGTTCTTCTGGAAGTTCGCGTAGCCCTTCACCGCGCATTCCAGGAGCGCGTCGACGGCGTCATCGGCCAGATTGATGGTCGAGAGGACCTGATAGGCGGTGGCCCAGGCTTTGGCAGGCTGGCCGTCGTCAATGAGTTCGGTGACCGTGGCGTCCAGGTCCAGAAGGACCTGCCGCTTGAACTGGCTCTTCACATTATCGAGCTCATAGTTCATCAACTTGCGGAGCACCGTGTTCACTGTGGCGAACAGATCGTTCGATCCGCAGTTGAGCAGGATGAGATCAGAGGAGCGGATGTCCTTTTGGATCTTCTTCTGGAATGCCGCGAACTGCTTATCCCCGTCGAAGTATTTCGTGATGACCGCGTTGGACACATCGCGGAAGTATTCGTCCGGCACGTAGTCCGGCTCCAGAAGCCGCAGGATCTCATTCGTCCCCGAGCCCTCCCGGGCGTAATTGTTGTAGACGGTAGCGTTCACGCCGTCCGCCACCCGGCTCGGGAAACTGGCGCGGATCCGTTTGCCGTGGGTGTGGTCCACATAGGTCCCCTCGGACTTCTGGATCATGTACCCCGTGCACAGGCTGTCTCCGATGACTGTGACCGTCTTATATGTTTTTCCGGACGCTGCCTTCGAGGCACCCTGCGCGAACGCCGTCAGCATTCCCATGCTGAGCAGCATCGCGAAGGCGAGCAGCAGGCAGCCGACCCGTCTGATCGATCGCATATGGATCTCCCTCCCAAATCGTTGATTTATGTATTTTTTATTAACAGAATTATGATAAACGAACCTTTACGCACTCTTAAAGTTTGCTAAATGAAAAGGCTCTGCCGTTTGGCAGAGCCTTCTGGATCAGTATGAAGTTGTTCTTTGCGTCAGACGACCGGCAGGCCGGAGACGGTCTTGTAGATGGTCTTGTAGAAGTCGACGAACTCGTCTTTCGGTTCCACCCAGCCGAGGTAGGACATGTGGTCCTTCAACTCGCAGGGATAGACATGCCAGATGCCCGGCTTGCAGGTGCTCGTATCGAAGCCGAACGTAACGTCCCGGCGCGGGGCGCCGTCCGGGCACTCGGCGGACGAGGTGTTGATGACCATGTCGTTCTTGCGCCATTCTTTGGTCGGGCAGACGTCGTCCCCCTGCCGTCCCATGAAGAAGCCCAGGACGTTCAGAAGCGGGAAGGACTTCAACCGCGGGATCTCATACCCCAGAACGGGCACATGGAAGGTGCGGCAGCCTCTGTAGGAGAAGTAGTAGATGTCATCCTGCGTCGGCAGGCGGTCGTTCGCCTCGTGGGCGCCCTTGATGGTCAGGTCATAGACGATGGTGTCCTTGTTGTCGAACATGTAGGACTTGTATTCCTTGTCTTTCCAGACGTTCTTATAGTCCCCTACCTTCGGCGTCAGGCCGTACATCCCGAGGCTGAGGTCGTAGATCGCGTGCTTCGGGGTCACGTCCAGCACATTCATCACGTCGCAGATGCCGCGGCAGATGTGTTTCATCGCCACGCCCACCCTGCCGTCGACGCTGGTCATGCCGTTGTGGGGCGATGCGAGGGTGGTGATGGAGTGGACCCAGCCCTTGTGGCCGCCCTTGAACAGGTCGGACAGGTCGTCCGGGTCCGTGGCCGCCCGCTCCGCCTCACAGCCGTTGGCCATGAGTTCCGCGAGCATGCGGCCGGAGACGCCTCCGAAGGAGTGGCCGATGATGTTGATCTTGAT
>JAGACE010000235.1 GCA_017614275.1 Clostridia bacterium
CAAGGAATTCCAGCCGATGGGCGCGAACTTCGGCGTCCTCCCGCCGCTGGACGAGCACATCAAAGACAAAAAGAAACGCTACGAAGCGTTGGTTGAGAGAAGCCTGGAATGGTTTGAGGAAGCGGGACATAAAAAGCTCCGCCTCGGGGCCTCCCCGACCTAACCGTTCCCCCTGAAGGGGGCCCCTTCGCCCGACCCCTCGTCGGACTTTTGAAGTCCCCTTTCTTGTAAAAGACAAAAGGAGTATCTATGAAAATCATCGTTGACGCGTTCGGCGGAGACAACGCGCCCCTGGAGATCCTGAAGGGCGCGGTGGCCGCGAAGAACGCCTATGGCTGCGACATTCTGCTTTGCGGAGACGAGGAGGCCATCCGCGCCTGCGCAAAAGAGAATGCCCTCGACCTGTCCGGCATGGACATCGAGACCGCGGAAGGGGCCATTCCCGTGGAGGAAGACCCCCGCGGCATCCTGAAAAAGTACAAGAACTGCTCCCTGGCGGTCGCCTGCCGCGCGCTGGCGGAGGGCCGGGGCGACGCGCTGGTGTCCGCCGGTTCCACCGGGGCGCTGGTCGTCGGCGGCACGTTCCTCGTCGGGCGCATCAAAGGCGTGCGCCGTCCCGCCATCGGCATCCTGATGCCGGCGGACAAGACGCCGTTCATGCTCATCGACGGCGGCGCGAACATCGAGGTGACGCCGGAGGCCATGAACGTGTTCGGCCTCATGGGCAGCATCTTCATGGAAAAGGTGCAGGGGGTCCAAAACCCCAGAGTCGGTCTGCTCAACATCGGCGCGGAGCCGAACAAGGGCACCGACCTGACCAGAGCCGCCTATGAACAGCTCGCGGAGAACGAGCACCTGAACTTCATCGGAAACATCGAGGCCAGAGACGTGCCGCAAAGCGGCGCGGACGTCGTCGTGTCCGACGGCTTCTCCGGCAACATCTTCTTAAAGACCTACGAGGGCGTGGCCCTCACGCTGTTCGCGAACCTCAAAGAGATGTTCTACGGCAGCACCAAGACGAAACTCGCGGCCCTCGCCCTGAAGGGCGGGCTGAAGGACCTGAAGACGAAGTTCGACGCGGACGCCGTCGGCGGCGCGCCGCTCCTCGGCGTCAAAAAGCCGGTCATCAAGGCCCACGGCTCCTCCGGAGAAGAGGCCTTCAAAAATGCCATCGGCCAGGCCGTCCGCTTCGCGGAGGGCAACGTCATCGGCACCATCGAGGAAAGCCTTCCGAAAAAAGAACAGGAGGGCGACGATGAGCAGTAGATCGCAAAAACGCACCCCGGAGCGGGACGCGTCCCTGCACGAGCTGGAGGCGAAGCTCTGGTACAGCTTCAAGGACCTCGCGCTGCTGGACACCGCGCTCACCCACTCGTCCTACGCGAACGAGCAGGGGCCGGGGCACAAATACAACGAACGGCTGGAGTTCCTGGGAGACTCCGTCCTCGGCTTCATCACCGCGGACAAGTTCTTCCACGCGTTCCGGGACATCCCGGAGGGGCGGCTGACCAAGCTGCGCGCCTCCACCGTCTGTGAAGAAGCCCTCTTCGACTTCGCGCGGCAGATCGACCTCGGGTCCTACCTGCTGCTCGGCAAGGGAGAGGAGAAGAACGGCGGCCGGGAGAGAGCCTCCATCGTGTCGGACGCCTTTGAAGCCGTCATCGCGGCCATCTATCTGGACGGCGGCATCGAGGAAGCCCGCACCTTCGTCCTGCGCTTCGTCATGGAGGCCGTGGAGGAGAAGAAGATCTCCTTCCAGGACTACAAGACCCAGCTGCAGGAGATCATCCAGAAGAATCCGGAAGAAGATCTGACCTACGTCCTGTCCGGCGAGTCCGGACCGGACCACGACAAGCGCTTCGAAGTCGAAGTGCACCTCAATTCCAACGTCATCGGGAAAGGCGTCGGCCGCACGAAGAAGCAGGCCGAACAGGAAGCCGCCCGCGAAGCCCTTGCGCTCATGGGCTATAAACAGGAAACCAAAGGCTAAGGAGCAACCATCCCATGGTATTGAAAGCACTGGAACTCCAGGGGTTCAAGTCCTTCCCGGACAAGACCACACTGGAATTCGACCGCGGCATGACGGCGGTCGTGGGCCCCAACGGCTCGGGGAAATCGAATATTTCCGACGCGGTCCGCTGGGTCCTCGGCGAGCAGTCCACGAAGAACCTGCGCGGCGCCAAAATGGAAGACGTCATCTTCGGCGGCACCGACAAGCGCCGGGCGCTGGGGTATGCCGAGGTCACGCTGCGGCTCGACAACACGGACCGCAGTCTGCCCTACGATAAAAACGAAGTGTCCGTCACCCGCCGGTATTTCCGGTCGGGCGAGTCCGAGTACCGCATCAACGGCGAGCAGGTGCGTCTGAAGGACGTCAACGAGCTGTTCATGGACACCGGCCTCGGACGGGACGGCTACTCCATGGTCTCCCAGGGCAAGGTGGCGGACATGGTGTCCGCCAAATCCTCCAACCGGCGCGATATGCTGGAAGAGGCCGCGGGCATCTCCCACTACCGCTACCGCCGGACGGACGCCATCCGCCGGCTGGACCGCGCGGAGGAGAACCTCATCCGCTTAAGAGATATCCTCGCGGAACTCGAGTCCCGCGTCGGGCCCCTGAAGACCCAGAGCGAGAAGGCCCAGAAGTTCCTGGTCCTGGCGGAAGAGAAGAAGACGCTGGAGATCTCCCTCTGGCTCTACACCATCGACAGCCTGAAGAACCGTCTGCAGGAGCAGGAGCACAAGATCGAAGTGTCCCAGGGCCAGTACCACGACGCGGAAGAGGCCCTTTCGAAGATCGAGGCGGACACCGAGGCGGCCACGGAGGCTGTCCGGACCATCACGCTGCAGATCGAGGAGATCCGCCTCGCGGCCGCGGGCAACGAAGAGCAGATCGCCGACTTCAACGCGAAAGTCGCCGTTGCGGAGAACACCATCGAACTCAACCGCCAGTCCATCGAGCGTCTGGCGCAGGACAAGGCGTCGCAGGACGCGGAGCAGGACGAGACGCGCGCCCTCATCGAGGAAGCGAACACCGCCATCGCCGCCCTGCAGGCGAAGATCGACGAAAAGCAGAAGGAGATGCAGGCCATCGCCGCGCGGTCGGAGGAATTCCGGTCCGCCATCGGGGCCCAGGAAAACGCGCAGGACTCCCACGCGCAGGAACTGTCCGAACTGGCGGCGAAGCTGTCGGACGCCCGTATCCGGAAGTCCGCGGCGGAGACCGCCATCGAAGAGGTGAAGGACCGGTCCGCCCGTGCCGAGGAATCAGCCGGTGAGCGCCGCACCCTGCACCTGCAGCTGTCCGCGGAAGCGGAGGCCGCCCAGAAGTATCTGGACGAGTGCGATGAGAAGGTCACCTCCTTACAGAACTCCATCTCCGGATATGAACTGCGGCAGCAGAAGCGGGACGAGAAACTCGCCCAGCAGCAGGAGGCCTTCGAGCTCCTGCGCCGCGAGTCCGAGCAGAAGACCGACCGGGCCCGCATGCTGGAGAACCTGGAAAAGAACATGGAAGGCTATGCCGGCGCGGTCCGCGCGGTCATGCAGGAATCCCGCCGCGGGACCCTGCGCGGCATCCACGGTCCGCTGTCCCAGCTCCTGAAGGTGCCGGACAAGTACAGCGTGGCCGTCGAGACCGCCCTGGGCGCCGCCGTCCAGTTCCTGGTGGTCGACAACGAGAACAACGCCAAGCAGGCCATCACGTTCCTGAAGAACGCGAAGGCCGGCCGGGCCACGTTCCTGCCCCTGACCGCCATCCGCGGCCGTCGGCTCGAAGAGGACGGTCTGGAGGACTGTCCCGGATACATCGACATCGCGGCCCATCTCGTGAAGGCGGACCGCAAGTACACCGACATCATCAGCGCCCAGCTGGGCCGTACCGTCGTCGTGGACGACATGGATTCGGCCGTGGCGATCGGGCGCAAGTATAAGAACCGCTTCAAGATCGTCACGCTGGACGGTCAGGTCATCAACGCCGGCGGTTCCATGACCGGCGGCTCCCGGGTGAAGAACGCGGGGCTCATGGCCCGGTCCGGGACCATCGAGGCGCTGAAGAAGGAAGCGGAGGCGCTGGCTGAGAAGCTGGCCGACGCGGAGGCGAAGGTCGACAAGGCGAAGGCGGAAGCTGCCGGCGCCGGCGCCGATCTGGAAGCCGTGCAGGCGGACCTCATCAACGCCAACGAGGAGAAGGTCCGCGCGGAGAGCGCTCTGGAACTGGCGAAGAGCCAGCTGGAGACGGTCAGTACGGCTCTGGAAGAGCTTGAGGCGGAACAGAAGAGTGCCACGGAGCACATCGCCGAACTGGAAACGGAGCGGGACGCTGCCGCCAAAGAAGAGGCGGAGCTGGACGCGCAGGTGAACGCCGTCGAGCAGAAGGCGAACGACGCCACCGGCCGCCTGGAGGAGATCCGCCAGTCCTACGACGAGGCCTCCTCGGCCACCGTCGAGCTGAACCTGGCCATCCTGGCCCTCACCAAGGACATGGAGGCGCACAAAGACGCGGTCGCGCGCTATGAAGAGGCCGTCGCCGGCGCCGCGGACCGCAACCGCGCGCTGGACGAGGAGATCGGCCGGTTCGAGGCGGAGAACAACGGCCTGCAGGAGCAGATCGCGGCCTGGAACGAGTCCATCGCCGCCCTGCGCCAGAAGGGCGATACCTCCAAAGAGCAGATCGACGAGCTCGCCAAACAGCGGGAAGAGCAGGAGGCCGAGAGCGGCAAGCTGCGCCTGCTGGAGCGGAACAAGACCACGGAGCGCGAGCAGATCTCCGGAGAACTCGCGCGGCTCGAGGAGCGGAAGGCGAACATGCTCCGCGACTACGACGAGACCGTGAACAAGCTCTTCGACGAATACGAACTGACCCGCCGGGAGGCCGCGGAAGTGGCCTCGCCCACCGAGGATCCCACCGGGACCCGGGGCGCCCTCACCGAGGTCCGGCAGAAGATCAAAGCCCTCGGCTCCGTCAATGTCGGCGCCATCGAGGAATACAAGGAAGTGTCCGAGCGGTATGAGTTCCTCTCCGAGCAGATCGGGGACGTGGAGCGCTCCCGCAAGGAACTCCTGGATCTCATCCAGGAACTCACCGGGAACATGGCCAAACAGTTCACGGTCCAGTTCAACCGCATCAACAAGGCCTTCGCCTCCACCTTCGCCGAACTGTTCGGCGGCGGCAAGGCGGCCCTGGTCCTGGAGGACGAGTCGGACATCCTGGAGTGCAACATCAACATCGAGGTCCAGCCCCCGGGCAAGAACGTCCAGAACATCGACCTGCTGTCCGGCGGTGAGAAGGGCCTGTCCGCCATCGCGCTGCTGTTCGCCATCCTGAAGGTGACGCCCGCGCCGTTCTGCATCTTCGACGAGGTCGAGGCGGCGCTGGACGACGTCAACGTGGGCAAGTTCGCGCAGTACGTGCGGAACATGACAGAAAACACGCAGTTCATCCTGATCACCCATCGCCGCGGCACCATGGAAGAGGCCGACATCATGTACGGCGTCACCATGCAGGAAGAGGGCGTCTCCAAGCTCCTCTCCCTCCGCACGGCAGAGATGGCGAAAGAACTGGGGTTAGACTAAAGCAAGGAGTCGACGTATGGCTTTATTCAGAAGAAAAATGAACCGCGGGATGCAGAAGACCCGCGACAACCTGTCGGGGAACCTGGACAACGTCCTCGGGTCCTTCGAGTCCATCGACGAAGACCTCTATGAGGAACTCGTCGAGGTGCTCGTCATGTCCGACGTAGGCGTCATGACCTCCGAGCAGATCGTCGAGGAGACGAAGGCCCGGGTCAGCGCCCAGGGCATCTCGAACCCGGCGGAGGTGCGCGCGGTCATCAAGCAGGTCGTGTCCGACATGCTCGGGAAGGACGAGACCATCGACTTCCTGACCACCCCGGCGGTCATCCTGGTCATCGGCGTCAACGGCGTCGGTAAGACCACGACCATCGGCAAGATGGCCCATTACTTTGAATCCACCGGCCGGAAGGTCATTCTCGGCGCCGCGGACACGTTCCGGGC
>JAGACE010000236.1 GCA_017614275.1 Clostridia bacterium
GAACTACAACTACAAGCAGATGGTGGACACGGCCTTCACCCCCGAGCGCATCGACACGCTGGAGGACCTCTTCCTCATCTTCTATCAGATGGGCCGCACCTACTGGCAGCCCCTCGTCCGCATGTTCGACTCCACCGGCATCAACTCCCTGTCCCACTTCATCGCCGACTACAGTTTCGAAGCGGCAAAGCGGGTCCTGGAGGAGAACCAAACAAAACCGCTCACAGAAGAGGAGGAACTGAAGCTCCGTGTCTTCTGCGGCGGTTGCAGTTACATGTATGAGGACGGGATCCGGGGCAAATATGAGATGAGCCCGGAGGATGCCGCCCATGCTCTGTACAATGTCGTCCCGGACGAATTCAAGGGGTATTTATGGTCCGACCGCAGTTCGATCTAAGTCCACCGCGCCCGAGATGCCGGGCACCGTCCCGGTCTTGCTGTATTGCCAGTAGTCATAGGAGCCGTCATACTTCGGTGTGGCGGCTTTCGTGTATTCGGCGAGCCAGATGACCACGCCGGCGTCCCGCAGCGCGTCCGTGTCCAGGACACTGGTCAGGTACCAGCGGTTCGCGTAGACGCCCGGGGTGAGGCCCTTTTCCTTCACACGTTCGGCAAAGGCCAGGACCACGGCGGTCCTCTGCGCGCGGCTCAGGCCGTCCGCACGGCCTTTCCCCTCCGTTCCGGTGTCTTCCACGTCCAGGAAGACCGGAAGCTTCAGATCGGCCCCTCCGACGGCTTTCAGGACCGCGTCGGCCTCTTCCCTCGCCTCGTCTTCCGTGATCGCCTGCGAATAGTAGTAGACGCCCCGGTCCACATGGTGGAACCAGGCCCCGCGCATGTTGCGCTTGAAGCGCGCGTCGGAATAGAGGGTGCCGTCCTGCCAGGTGCGGCCGCCGACCCGGATGACCGCGAAGGCCACACCGTTCTCGGCCACGTCGTCCCAGGCGATCTTCCCGTTGTGGCTCGAGACGTCGATGCCGTAGGTGTTGCCCGGGTTGTCCTCCCGCAGGAACGGGACCGCGAGCAGCAGCACAAGAGAGACGGCCAGCAAAAGCTGTCCGCCTCCCTGTATCAGACTCTTATTCTTTTTCCAGAACCGTCCGGCCCGTTTCTTCAAAGAACCGGGCTTTCTTTTTTTCGTCATTTGATGCTCTCCGGATAGACGCCGGCGTCCACCAGTTCCCGGAAGGCCGCTTTGACCGTCGGGATGTCTTCATGATAGGTCATCCCGAACCACTTGTCCTTCGTGGGGAGAACGGCGCAGTCGGCCTTGCCGGCGTTCAGCAGATCGCCGATGAAGACCGGGATGAGGAATTCCGCTTTGAGGTCTCCGTCCGGGACCCCTTTCAGGAACTCGGTGAACCCGTCTTCCAGTAAATCGATGAAGCCCGCGGGAAGCCCCCACATGTTCATGGAGACCGGGGTCTCGTCGTCGTAATACGTCAGATCGTCGCCGTTGCGGACCGCGGCCTTGCCGTCGACTTTCTCGATGTTCGAGGTCTCCACGATCTCGGTCAGGAAGCCGCCGGCCTCTTTGCAGACCCCGCGGGTGACGGTGCCGTTGTCCGACAGCGTGTTTTTCAGCTGGAACCCGGCCATGGCCAGGTGATAGACGCCGTCCTCGATGGTGGCCTTCCCGCTCGCGAGGAAGTCGTGCAGGAGCACGAAAGCTTCTTTGCCGTAATAGTCGTCAGCGTTGATGACGGCGAAGGGCTCGTCCACGATGTCCCGGCAGGCCAGGATGCACTGTCCGGTGCCCCAGGGCTTGGTGCGGCCCTCCGGCAGGGCAAAGCCCTCCGGCAGGTCGTCCAGTTCCTGATAGGCATAGGCGACTTCGATCTTCTCCGCGGTGCGGTTGCCGATGCGCTCGCGGAAGTCCGCGTCCAGGTCGTGGCGGATGACGAAGACGATCTTGTCGAAGCCCGCCTCGATGGCGTCGTGGATGGAGTAGTCGATGATGAGTTCCCCGCTGGGGCCCACGGCCTCCATCTGTTTGATGCCCTGCCCGAACCGGCTTCCGATGCCGGCCGCCATGATGACGAGACTGGTCTTCATTTCGTCCTCCTTTTTCGCTTCCGCGGAAGCCTCTGCGACCGCCGCCTGCTCGATGAGCTTGGACTCGGCCTTTTTCTTTTTCTTCTTTTTGATGGTCTTCTCGTACCGGGCCACCGCCTCTTCGATGGACCCGTCGTATTTGACGACGCCCTTCTGGATGAAGATGCCCCGGTCGCAGAACTGCTTGGCGGTCTTGGCGGAATGCGTGACCAGCAGCAGCGTGATGTTGTCGTCGGCCATCAGCTGGCGGACCTTCTCCAGACACTTCTCCTTGAAGTTTCTGTCGCCCACGGAGAGCGCCTCGTCGACGATGAGGATCTCCGGATGGACGTTCGCGTTGATCGCGAAGCCCAGGCGGGCCTTCATGCCGCTCGAATAGGACCGGACCGGCTGGTCGATGTACTCGCCGATGTCGGCGAACTCGACGATGTCCGGTTCCAGCTCCGTGACCTCTTCCTTGGAGAGCCCGAGGGTGGTGCCGCGCAGGTAGATGTTCTCCCGTCCGGTCATCTCCGGCTCGAAGCCGGCGGTCAGTTCCAGCAGGGCCGAGACCCGGCCGTTGACGGTGATCTCCCCTTCCGAGGGGAAACACACGCCGGTGATCATTTTGAGCACGGTCGATTTGCCCGCGCCGTTGCTGC
>JAGACE010000003.1 GCA_017614275.1 Clostridia bacterium
CACTTCCTCCGCGATGCCGAAGAGGGCCGCATAGGTGAGGTAGTCTCCCCAGAGGTTGACGTCTCTCGCCTGCCGCTCGTTGATGATGGTGAATTCTTTCAGGAATTTCCGAAGCCCCAGAAGGTCCAGGAACTTCTTCTTTCCGTCCTCGGTCAGAACGGTCCTGTGGGAGGTGAACAGAAGCTTCTTCTCCGCGATGTCCTCGACCCGGCTGGAAGCTTTCGCGCTTCGCATGCCTTCGTTGAGAGTGTCCTCAAAGAAGCTCTCGAGCCGCTCGTAATGGGCTTCCGCGTAGTACTTCAGTTCTTTCTCCTGCAGGATGTCGTCGTTGCCCGCCGCCGCGTGCAGGATGTTCCAGAGCTGTTCCTCCACGCCGCTCATCTTGCCGTTGGTCTCTTCCGCCGCCTCTTTCGGGAAGACGATGGTCGGAGCCATCTTGTCGGACAGGAGACCGCCCAGGCGTTTTTCGGGCTGTTCCTCGACCCGGGCCCAGCCGTTCTTCATCCATTTGAGGAGGTACGCCTCGATGATGGCGCCCTTCGCGGGCAGCTCATCCATGGTGTCGAGCGCCAGATAGGCCTCGGGCAGAGAGCCGTCCAGCGGGATGTCTCTGCTGTACAGCACGTCCTTCTTCTCTTTCCGGGTGATGGTGGACGAGATCCGGGACAGGAGCCCGCTGCGGCTGACCGAAGCGGTGCCCTTCCCCATCAGGAGTTTCCCGATGCCGAAGATGAACACCAGGAGCGCGCCCGCCGGGATGAGGAATGCCATGAAGAGGTCGCGCAGGTTGAAGGTCCCGTCTTCACTGAAGAAGGGCGCGAGGTCCTCGTCGGACGAGAGGTCGTCGACCAGGGTGGTATCGCTGGCCACGCCGTCCCCGCCGGAGGTGCCGTCGTCATAAGCGCTGATGTCGTAATCAGAGCCCACGAAGGCTTTTTCCACGAGACTGCGGAACGTGGTCCCCGTTTCCACCGCGGGATCGAAGATCCCTTCGTCGAACCGGCACATGACGTTACAGTAGTTGATGGTACCGTTCTGATCCGACTCCACGATGACCTTCCCGTCCTCCAGACGGGTGGTGCCCATGAGCCCGAAGGCCCAGAACTTCGTGTTGTCTTTGGTCAGTTCTTCCACGTCCTGGGTGTCGATGGTGACGGACACGTGGTCCGGCGCCGGGGACAGGGACGAGTTGATGAAGCGGATGTTGAACCCGTCGTAGCCGTCCGAATACTTCTGGACGACGTTGGACATCAGATAGGACAGCTGGTACTTGTGCCGGCCTTCCCCGGACACGCCCCAGCAGAGTTCGACGCCGCCGTCAGAGCGCTGCACGATGCCGCACTTCTGATGCTTCATGAGCCGTTTGTCTTCGGTGCTCATGCCCGAGCCCACGTCCCAGTCTTCCCCGATGTAGGTGTACTCCGAACCGTCGGTCAGTTCCTTGACCTGCATGTTCCGGATCTTCATCTCTCCGAGGTTGGTCTTCGGTACGTAGAGTTCGGACCAGTCGTCGTCCAGTTCGACGTCCCAGAGCTCGATGACCTGCGCGGTCCCGTCCTCCAGGAGGGTGACCTGGACGTCGATGGAATAATACTCCCCGCTGCCGCCCCACGCGAACGAGGGCAGCACAGCGGTCACCAGCAGACAGGCGGTCGCCAGCAATGCGCCGAACAGGCGCAGGAATTTCTGTTTCATAACTGTCACCTCTGTGTCCGAGGTCACCGTTTCATATCGGGCATGTCTTTCTTCATGTCTTCCGTCTGCAGGTAGTCCTTGACCGGGAAGCCGAGCAGGCCGGCGATGAGGCTGGTCGGGAACTGACGGACCACACGGTTGAACTTCGTGACGGTGTCGTTGTAGGTCATGCGGGCCAGACGGACGTTCTCCTCATACTGTTTGACGCCCTTCATGGTCTCGATGTACATGCTGTTGGCCTTCAGATCGGGATACTGCTCCGCCACAGCCATGAAACGGCTCATGGCCTGGGTCAGGAAGTTCTCCTGGGCCTCGGCGTCCGCCGCGGTGCTCTGCGCCGTGATGGGCTTCCGCTGAGAAATGACGTCCTTCAGCGTGTTGTATTCGTGTTCGTCATACTGCTTGGTCAGGTCCGCCAGCGCGTTCAGAGCGTCCCAACGGGTGTTCTGCTGGACGCCGATCTGCGACATGGCGTTGCCGCACAGCTCGTCGATGGACACGAGTCTCCGCTGGACGGAGATGCCCCAGACGACGAGGAGGGCGATGAGTGCGAGGACCACGATTGCGATGATGATACCTACTGCCATTTGTAATCTCTCCTTAAAAAAGAATGTACATTGTTCGGAAGGCACTGCGCCTTCCTTTTTATCATACTGGAAAAACTTTAAAAATACCAGAAAAATCCCGCACACCTTCGTGTGCGGGACTGGTTTTACGGAAGCTGCACGAAGCCCTGTTCCACGAGCTTCTGCAGGCTCATCAGGACGCCGAGTTTTGCGTGCGGGAACGTCAGGCCGCCCTGGAAGAAGACAGCGTAGGGTTCCCGCATGGGGCCGTCCGCCGAGAGCTCGATGGACGAGCCCTGGATGAAGTCCCCGGCCGCCATGACGACCAGGTCGTCGTAACCGTCCATGGGAGCGGCCACCGGGGTGACATGGCTGTCCACCGGAGCCGCGGCCTGGACGCCGGCGGTGAAGGCGAGCAGCGCCTCCGCCGAGCCCAGTTCGACGGACTGGATGATGTCGTAGCGGGGGTCGGTTGACGCCGGCTCCACATGGAAGCCGAGCCGCTCATACAGCGCGGCCGCGAAGATGGCGCCCTTCAGCGCCGCGGCCACCACGGTCGGGG
>JAGACE010000237.1 GCA_017614275.1 Clostridia bacterium
AGCGGAGGTCAAAAAGCTTCAGAAAGAGAACACCACCCTGAAGCAGGACCTGAAAGAGGCCGTGGAAAAAGGCATGTCGCCGTACCAGAAGGCCCGCCGGAGCGCCGGTCAGGCCTGGCGGAAGACCTTCCATACCACGCCGCCCGGCTCCCACGCCAAAAAGAAATGAAAAAGAAGATCCGCACCTGGCGTGCGGATCTTTTTTATGCAACCGTAAAACAGAGCCAGTCGCCGTTCTGCCGGCGGTCCAGGACCGTGAACCCGTGCGCGGCGAAGGCGTCCAGCACGTCCTGCTCCCGGGTGTCCAGGATGCCGGAGACCAGGAACACGGAGCCCTCGTGCATAAACTGCCGGGCGGACGCGCAGAAGAGCACGATGATGTCTGCCACGATATTCGCGACGACTACGTCGTAGGTACCGGTGATCTTCTGTGCCATGTCCCCGCAGTGGTAGGTGAGGACCGGGGCCTCGAAGCCGTTGCGCCGGCCGTTCTCGACGGCCGTTTTGACGGCGAGTTCATCGATGTCGACCCCTTCGGCCCGGGAGGCCCCGTACAGCAGCGCGGCGATGGACAGGATGCCGCTGCCGCAGCCGAGATCCAGCACGGTCTCGCCGCCCCGGATGAGTTCCTCCAGGCGCTCCAGACAGAGCTTCGTGGTCTCGTGCGTGCCGGTGCCGAACGCCAGGCCCGGCTCCAGGAAGAGGACCTTGCGGCCCTCGTCGTTCTCCGCGGCGGGCAGGTCGTCCTCCCACACCGGCCGGATCAGAAGCTTTTTCCCGACCTTCGTCGGCTTGAAGTAGGTTTTCCAGTTGTCCTGCCAGTCTTCCGCCCGGCAGGGGGTGACGGTCATCTCGGAGGAGATGCCCGCGGCCCGGTACTGTTCCCGCAGGAAGGCCGCAGCCTCCGCCGGGTTCTCGCCGGGTTCCAGATACAGGTGGACCACGCCCTTCGTGCGGTCTTTGCCGCGCAGCGCCTCGTCGATGAGGTCGATGTGGGCGATCTCATCCACTTCCTGTTCCAGGGAGCGGTAGTCCTCCAGCCAGATGCCGTAGGGGACCGTCATGTGCGCGATGTCCCCGGCCGTGTCGATGCGGTCGGCGTCCACCGTGATGGCGATCTCCGTCCAGGGGTCGGGGTTCGTGCCGGCCGAATAGGTGGTGGCGCCCTCCGGCAGACCGGTCGTCTTGTCCATGGATCAGTCCTCCGGCTCGAAGAGTTTCGCGGAGGGACGCAGGTCCTGCGCCCGGCCGTGGTTGTAGAGCCGGACATTGTCGAAGTTCCAGAGCCGCGCGGAGAACTCTCCGGCCTCGACGCCGGCGGTGGCGTCGCAGATCTCATAGATGGTGGCGTCCAGGTCGTCCAGCTTGGCGAGGATGACCGCCTCCAGGAACTTCGGCGGGACCGCGGCGCCGTATTCGGGCTTGCCGTGGTGGGAGATGAGCATGTGCTCTAAGAGCATCAGCGTGTCCTCCGGGGTGCCGATCTCCTTGGCCACCTCGCGGACCATCATGGCCCCGACCACCAGGTGACCGAGCAGGTTGCCCTCGGTGGTGTACTGGCCCGCCAGGCCCAGTTCGTTCGCGTCCATCTCGACGATCTTGCCGAGGTCGTGGAGCGCGGCGCCGGCCACGAGCAGGTCCTCGTCCACGGCGGGGTAGAGGGCCGCCACCTGCTGGCACAGGCGCACGAGGGACAGAGTATGGTACAGGAGCCCGCCCTGCATGGCGTGGTGCATCCGCACCGCCGCGGGATACAGGCAGAGTTCCTGACGGTATTTCTCATAAACTGCTTTCAGCAGGGCGGCGAGGTCCCGGTCCCGGAACCCGTCCGCCAGCCCGACGAGGGTGTCGTACATGAGCTCCGGGGAATACTCCGAAGCGGCGATGTAATCCTCCGGACGCACGTCGTCCGACGGCACCGCGGCACGGATGTGGCTGACGCGGAACTGGGGCGCGCCCCGGTACTCCTGCAGCTGGCCGCGGACCTTGACGATGGTGTTGACCTCGAACAGGGGCGTGACCCCTTCTTCGTAGTCCCAGAACTTGGCGTCCACGTCGCCGTCCTTGTCGCCCAGGGTCAGGTCCATATACTTCTGGCCCTTCGCGGACGTCTTGACTTCGATGCGTTTGACCAGCGCGAACAGGTCGTAGGTGTCCTGGCGCTGACCGACGGGAATGTATTTCACGTTAAAAACCTCCAATAGTCTAACAGGCAGAAAGATTGTACCATATCAGAGTCTTATGTTAAAATACAAAAAATCAGACTATCCGATCCCGACAGAAAGAAGTGGAACCATGAACGATCAGTTTGTGATCCAGACCATAGACGAGGGCTTCCGGGTCTGCTCCTATGAGACGGACCGGTTCAAGACCGGCATCCTCTCGGTGAACCTGGTCCTGCCCCTGGAGGGGAACATCGCCGAGAAGGCTATGCTCCCCACACTGCTGTGCGCCTCCTGCAAGGCGCACCCGGACCTGCTGTCCATGAACCGGACTCTCGCCGGGCTCTACGGCGCGGACCTCGCGCCCTCCGTGGCCAAACACGGAGAGAACCTGGTGCTCCGACTGTCCATGACGCAGATCTGCGACCGCTTCGCGCTGGAGGGGGAGAGCCTCTCCCTGGAGTGCGCGAAACTCCTGTGCAGCGCGCTGTTCGAGCCGAACGTGACGAACGGCGCCTTCGACGCGGGCGAAGTGGAGCGGGAAAAGCGCATCATGCTGGACCGCCTGGAGGCCCAGAAAAACAACAAACGCGCCTACGCCATGAAACAGATGATCGAACTCATGTGCGCCGACGAGGCCTTCTCCCTGTCCGCCCTGGGCACGGAGGAGGACATCCGCGCCCTGACGCCGGAGCAGCTGTACGCCTCCTGGCAGGACCTCCTGCGGTCCGCGTTCGTCCAGCTGCAGATCGTGGGCGATTTACAGGTCGAGGCCATCACGGACCTCTTCTGCTCGTACTTCGACCGGGTCGAGGGCCGGAGCGTCCGCCGCGGGCAGACGCAGGTCCTCCCGACCGCGGCCGCGCCGAAGCGCGGCGGGGAGGAAGAGGACGTCCGTCAGAGCAAGCTCGTTCTGGGCTTCCGCTGCGGCATGACCGAACCCTTTGAGAACTACGCGGCGGTCCGCACCTTCGCGGACCTCTACGGTGGCGGGACCTACTCCCGCCTGTTCCTGAACGTCCGGGAGAAGCAGAGCCTCTGCTACTACTGCTCCGCCCGGTTCCTGGGCGCCAAGGGCATCCTGATCGTCCAGAGCGGCGTCGAGACCGAGAACGCCGGGAAGGCGGAGACGGAGATCCTCCGCCAGCTGGACGAGATGCGCGAAGGCGGCGTGACGGAAGAAGATCTTCAGAAGTCCCACCGCTCCCTGCGGGAGTACTATCTCTCCGTCTTCGACACGCCGGAAGAACTGGACGGATGGTTCTACAGCCAGGTGACCGACGACGAGTTCCAGACCCCGGAAGAACTGGTGGACGAACTGCAGGCCGTCACGGTCGACGAGGTCGTCGCCGTGGCCGAAGCGGTGACTCTGGACACGGTGTTCCTGCTGAAGGGCACCGGAGACGGACCGGAAACGGAGGAGGACTGACATGGCAACTGTGACAGAACGCAGACATGAGCGCCTGGGGGACTCCTATTTCGAGGTGAAACACGAGACCGGTCTCACCATCCTGGTGTACCCGAAACCCGGTTATTCGACCTCCTACGCCGTCATAGGGACCAATTACGGGTCCATCGACGACGCCCTGAAGGAAGAGGGCGGAACAGAGACCGTCCTGCCCTGGGGCACGGCCCATTTCCTGGAACACAAGCTGTTCGAGAGCGAGGAGCTGGACGCCTTCGAGCGATTCGCCGAGACCGGCGCCTCCGCCAACGCCTACACGAGCTTCGACCGGACCTGCTACCTGTTCTCCTGCTCCTCGGATTTTGCGAAGAATCTGGAGATCCTGCTGGACTTCGTGCAGCACCCCTACTTCACGCAGGCTACGGTGGAGAAGGAGCAGGGCATCATCGGGCAGGAGATCCGCATGTACCTCGACGAGCCCGGCTGGCAGGTCCTGTTCAACCTGCTGCGGTGCCTGTATCACAGACACCCGGTGAAGATCGACATCGCGGGGACCGAGGAGTCCATCGCGCAGATCTCCGCCGATCTGCTCTACGACTGCTACCGCCACTTCTACAACCTGAACAACATGGTCCTGGCGTGCGCCGGCAACGTGACCGTGGACGACGTCCTGGAGGTCTGCGACCGCCTGCTCGAAGCCAAACCGGCCGTCTCGGTGGAGCGCCCCGACAAGGAGGAGCCCGCCGACATCGTACAGCCGTACATCGCCCAGGAGTTCCCCGTGACCCTGCCGAGCTTCGCTCTGGGCTTCAAGGAGACCCACGACACCCCGAACCGCACCCTGCGCGAACGGATGCTGACCGACCTCGTCCTGGACTGCGTGGCGGGGGAGACGAGCCCGCTCTACGAGCGCCTGCTGCGCGAAGGGCTCATCGACAACGGCTTCGGCTACGAATACTTCTGCGGTCCCGGCTACGCCACCGTCATCTTCGAGGGCCGCTCGCGCGACCCGGAGGCTGTGGCTGAGGCCGTCAAAGCCGAGATCCGCGCCCTGCGGGAGACGGGCATCCCGCCCGAGGAATTCGACCGGGTCCGCAAGATGAATTACGGCCAGAGCATCATGGGCTACAACGACATCGACGGGCTGGCCAACAGCCTCATCGGGGCCTGGCTGAACGGCGCGGGCCTCTTCGAGGAACTGGACCTGTACCCGGAACTGACCGTGGAGGACGCCAACGCGGCGCTGCAGCGCCAGCTGCGGGAAGAGTACAGCGCGCTGTCCGTGGTCCGCGGCCCGGCCGACGCTTGATTGCGGGCGGGTTTCCCGATATAATAGGGGATAGATTTTGACAAAAAGACGATCTGAAAAAGGAGTGTTTCGCCATGGCAAGCGTCAAAAAACAGGTCAAGAAATACATCAAAAAGAACAAGCCGAACTACCGGAAACTCGACAGAGAGAAGAAAAAGCTCGTGAAGGCCGCCTTCGAAGCGCGCGTGGAGGAATACACCGAACAGGTGAAGAAGGAGAAGAAGCAGGAGAGACGGAGACGTCTGCTCCCGATCCTGACGATCGTCCTCGTTATGAAGGCTCTGGAATTCTCCGATTCGAAGAAAGGGAAGAAGCTGAAGAAAAAAGTGTTCGGCAAATAAGGACCGAAAAACCGCGCCGCCCCGTCATTTTATGGTTGACGGGGCGGTTTTCTTCGTATATAATACATAAGCCGCATATTCCGGGTGAAGGAGATGCATCGCCTTCCAAGTGGCAGAACGCCCACCCGTCGTAGCGAGTCTAAAACAAAGGAAGATACTACCATGTATGCAGTCATCGAAACCGGCGGCAAACAGTACAAAGTCGAAGCCGGTCAGGAACTCTACATCGAGAAGCTCGATGTGGAAGCCGATGCCAAGGTCACGTTTGACAAAGTCCTCGCGGTAGGCGGAGACGACGGCATCAAAGTCGGTTCCCCCTATGTGAAGGGCGCCAAAGTCAACGCGAAAGTCATCAAGAACGGCAAGGGCAAGAAGATCACGGTCTTCACCTACAAGCCGAAGAAGAACGAGAAGCGGAAGATGGGCCACAGACAGCCTTATACCAAGGTGTCCATCACCGACATCAAAGCGTAAAGAGAGGTGTAATCCAGAATGGCACATAAGAAAGGTATGGGTTCGACCCGTAACGGTCGCGATTCCGAAGCCAAACGTCTCGGCGTCAAGCGCGCAGACGGACAGTTCGTCCTGGCTGGCAACATCCTCGTCAGACAGCGCGGCACGCACATCCACCCCGGCAACAACGTCGGCAAAGGTTCTGACGACACCCTCTTCGCCCTGATCGACGGTACCGTCAGATTCGAGCGCATGGGCAAAGACCGCAAAAAGGTCAGCGTCTACGCCGTGGAAGAGCAGTAAGCTCGGACAACCGAACACAGCA
>JAGACE010000238.1 GCA_017614275.1 Clostridia bacterium
ACGACGCGGGCGAACTGCTCGCGCTGGCCTCCGGTACGCCGTCCGACCGGTTCCCGCTGTGCGGGGAAGAACCGGTCGATCCGTCCGCGGAAGCGCGTTTCCGGGAACTGCTGCAGCGGCGCGCCGACCGCTATCCGCTGCAGTATCTGCTGCAGGAGTGGGACTTCTACAACCTGTCCTTCTCCGTGCGGGAAGGGGTGCTGATCCCCCGGCCGGAGACCGAACTCCTGGTGGACATCGCTCTTGCCTTTCTGAAAGAACACTTTGCCGCCGGCTGCCCGGCGAAGGTGCTGGATCTCTGTTCCGGCAGCGGCTGCGTGGGCATCACGGTCGAGCGGAACTTCGGGAACTGCTCCGTCACCGCGGTGGAGCTCGCGGACACCGCCTGCGAGATCATCCGCGCCAACATGGAGCGCAACGGCACCGAACGGTTCTCTCTTCTCCAGGGCGATCTGTTCCGTGGCCCCGCGGCATTCGGCATCGAAGAGGCCGATCTCATCCTGGCCAATCCGCCCTATCTGACAAAGCAGGAGATGGCCTCTCTGCAGGACGAGGTGGGCCACGAACCGTGCCTTGCTCTGTACGGCGGGGAAGACGGTCTGCGCTTCTATCGGGCCATCGCCGAACAGTGGCTCCCGGTCCTGAAATCGGACGGGCTCATCGCCGTGGAGATCGGCGAACAACAGGGGGAAGAAGTGCGTCGGATCTTTGCCGATTTTTCCGATAACTGCACGGTTTTGGAGGACTTCTCCGGACTGCCCAGAGCCGTCGTTTCGGGGGCTAGTTTTTCCTTGACGATTTGATTAAAGTCTAGTAGTATGTATATAAGTAAAAATTTGCGTGTTTTTAGTGGAAGTGTGTTTGTTTTATGCTGATGAGTGCATTCCGCTCCGGCGAGCCGATGAACATCGTCATCGCGCTCCTGGCGGCGGCATTCCTTGTTTTTTGCGTCATCCCTCTGCATGAATTCGCCCATGCCTGGGCGGCGGACAAGCAGGGCGATGACACCCCGCGTCTCGCGGGACGGCTCACGCTGAACCCCATCGCTCACGTGGACCCGATCGGCGGCATCATGATCGCTCTCATAGGCTTCGGCTGGGGCAAACCGACCCCGGTGGACCCGCGCCAGTTCAAGAACCAGCGCTGGGGAGAGGTCCTGGTGGCGGCGGCCGGTCCGGCCATCAATCTGCTGATGGGATTCCTCTTCCTGCTCATCGAGACCGTCTTCCTGCACATCGGCGCCATCAACGGCTCCATCCTGCAGGTGGCAGTCGCCACGTTCTTCCAGTACGCGGCCACCATCAGTATCTTCCTGGCTGTCCTGAATCTGCTGCCCATCCCGATGTTCGACGGATGGCATATCCTGGAAGGCTTCCTGCCCAACGGCAGCAAGGCGAAGGAATGGGTGTGGCGGAACCAGCGGATGCTGATGATCGCCATCGTCATCCTGCTGTTCTCCGGCGTCCTCTCGTATCCGGTCCAGTTCCTGTCTCAGTTCGTCCTGCACTTCTTCGGATGGCT
This sequence comes from Clostridia bacterium, assembly GCA_017614275.1. Classification (GTDB taxonomy): domain Bacteria; phylum Bacillota; class Clostridia; order Oscillospirales; family Acutalibacteraceae; genus RUG420. Next base: position 1,522 of record JAGACE010000238.1, read on the forward strand.
GACGGCGCTTCCCTTCGGGGGTTGACCATGGAGCAGATCAACTACAAACTGGAAGTCTTTGAAGGACCCATGGACCTGCTGCTGTCTCTGATCAGCAAGCATAAACTCGATATCTACGACATTCCGATCATGGAACTTGTCGAACAATACACGGATTATGTCCGCAAGATGCAGGAATCCAACATGGAAGTGGCCAGTGAATTCCTGGAGATGGCGGCCCGGCTCGTCTACATCAAGACGGTCTCTCTGCTCCCGAAGAACGAGGAGGCGGAGGCCCTGAAACGGGAACTGACCGGCGAACTGCTGGAGTACCGGGACTGCCAGATCATGGCGGGCAAACTGAAGGACACCGCGAACGGCTTCGACCTCTACACGAAGGAGCCGGACAAAGTGGAAGCGGACATGACCTACGAACTGCTCCACGAGCCCTTCGAACTGCTCAGCGCCTACGAATCCGCCGTCGGCAAACGGGGACGTCGTCTCCCGCCGCCGGTCGAGGCGTTTTCCGCGATCGTCCAGAGAAAGATCGTTTCGGTGCATTCCCGGATCACCTTTATCCTGACGAGCATCTCCGGCAAGGGGAAACGGTCGTTTTCCTCGCTCATCCGGGCGTCCAAGTCCCGGTCGGAAATGGTCGCTACGTTCCTGGCGCTTCTGGAACTCATCCGGGACAAGAAAGTCGTCGCCACGGAAGAGGCCGATGACCTGACTTTAGAGATCAAGAGGAGTTGAACCGTTTGAACCAGCAGGAGCTGCAGGGGGCCGTGGAGGCCATCCTGTTCGCATCGGGAGACCCATTGCCGGTCAAACGCATCGCCGCCGCTCTGGAACTGCCCGAGAAGGAAGTCGACCAGGCGGTCACCGCTCTGGCGGAAACGCTGGAAGAGCGGCAGAGCGGACTGGTCCTCAAACGTCTGGCCGACCAGGTCCAGCTGTGCACCCGCACGGAGTTCTCCGAACCCGTCCGGTCTGTGCTGGCCATGAAGAAGAACACTCCGCTGTCCGGCGCGGCGTTCGAAGTGCTCGCGGTCATCGCGTATAACCAGCCGGTCACGAAAGCATTCGTGGAAGAAGTCCGGGGCGTGGATTGCTCCGGCGTCATCGGGTCCCTGACCCAGAAGGGCCTCATCGAAGAGAAGTTCCGGATGGATCTTCCCGGCCGGCCCATCGCTTACGGCACGACGCCCGCATTTCTGCGGTGCTTCTGCATAGAATCGCTGGAGGAGCTCCCTCCGCTCCCGGAACGTGACGTCCCGGAGGCCGAAACAGAGCCTTCCGACGAGGAAAATCAAGGTATTGATTCAAATATCATAGAATGAGGAGGTGTTGACAGTTGGCTTTTCTAAAAATACTCCTTTGGATTATGGTGATCGTCTGGGTCCTCGTCATCCTGACACTTCTGCTGGTCCTGTTCCTGCTGTGGGTCAAGATCGGCGTCAAGGTGGACTTTGATGACGATGACGGATTCCGTCTGAAGTTGAAGTACGGCTTCCTGGGCCTCGGCCTGGTACCGTTTTCCGAGAAAAACAAGTACCGGATGAAGCGGGGCTGGAACTTCGTACGGCATCATTTCGGCTCCGTCGGCCCCAGAGCCGGGGGAAAGGTTCAGGAGCTTACGACCTCCACCAGAGATAAAAAGGCTGTCTCGAAAGAGATCAAGACCGCCGAAGAACTGGCAGGCGAAGCCACCAGACTGCAGGAAAAAGAAGTCAGACTCAACGCTGAAATGAGAAAGGCAGAAGAAGCACTTCAGGTCGCGGAAGCAGCGGAGGCAGCGGGCAGACCGCTCCCGGATGTTGTGGATGAGGCCAAAGTCTCCAAGCTGGCGTCGATCAAAGATTCGCTCAGCACGTTCGATCTCGAAGGTGCGTACATCAACGGCAAGAGCTTTATCGACGGATTCGATTCCGCGTCGGTCCTGGCGCTGCTGGCCTTTATCAGCGCGCAGACCAAGGGCACTCTCGGCAAGGTGATCCGGAAACGGTTCACGGTCAAGAACTGCCAGATCGGACTGACCGTCACCGGAGACGATGCGGCCGACACCGCCATCAAATACGGCGAAGTGGCATCGGTCGTCTTCCCGGCCGTCAGTTTCCTGACGAAGAACCTGAAGGTCCGGAAATACGATGTCCAGATCACGCCGGACTTCCTTGCGACGAAGCAGAAAGCTTCCTTGCACAATCAGATCGCGTTCCGGCCGATCCGTGTCCTCGGGCCCTTCCTTCCGTACCTCCTGAAGGTCGGCAAGGAGACGACCGGAGTCTATAAGGACAACAGTTCCCGCATCCGTGCGAACAAAGAAGCCATGGTCGCGGAACGTGACGCCAAATACATGAGACAGACCGCCGAGTCTGCGCTCAAAGAATCTAACTAACAGGGGTGCTTTCAAATGAGTAAAGACAATTCTGCAGCGAATCTGCTTCAAACGACCTTCGACAAAGTCAAGGACAACATCGACGTGTCCACCGTCATCGGCGATCCGGTCTACACCGAATCCGGCATGACCATCATCCCGATCTCCAAAGTCACGTACGGCTTCGCAACGGGCGGAGACGACTTCCCGACTTCGGGCGGCAAGGAGATGTTCGGCGGATGCGGCGGCGCCGGTGTCACGATCACTCCGGTCGCGTTCATGCTCATCCAGGACGGCGAAGTGACTATCAAACATATCTCGGGCTCTGACAGCGCCGCGGAGAAAATGGTCAATCTCGTCCCCGACATGTTCGACAAGGTCTCCGGTTTCATGAACCGGTCCAAAGACTGAGTTATTCTCTGAAAAGAAACGCAGCCACTCCTCTCCGGAGTGGTTGCGTATTGTTCTATATTGGAACGGGAAAAGGAGCGTCAGAACGACATGGCAGACAACACCGTCCGACTGCAGAAGTACCTGGCCGACTGCGGGATCGCATCCCGCCGGAAGAGCGAGGAGCTCATCGCCGCGGGCAAGGTCCGTGTGAACGGGCAGACGGCGAAGATCGGCGACGAGGTGGATCCCAAAAAGGACCAGGTCACGGTCGAGGGCCGCAAAGTCCGGCAGGACAACGAACTGCGCTATATCATGCTGCACAAGCCCCGCGGGTTCATCTCCACCATGAGCGACGAGATGGACCGGAAGTGCGTGGCCCAGCTGGTGGCGGACGTCGGTACCCGGGTGTATCCCGTGGGCCGGCTGGACCGTGACTCCGAGGGACTGCTCCTCTTCACGAACGACGGAGAATTCGCCAACAACATGACCCACCCGTCCAAACACGTCAGCAAGGTCTACCGCGTGACCATCCGCCCGGACATCACCGAGGATCAGGTGGCGCAGATGATGACCGGCATGATGATCGACGGGAAGAAGACCCTGCCCGCCGAGGTCCGGGTCGTCCGGAAATACGCCGACCGCACCGTGCTGGAAGTCACTCTCTGCGAGGGCCGCAACCGGCAGATCCGGAAGATGTGCGAGGCCCTGGGACTCGAGGTGGCCCGGCTGAAACGGACCTCCATCGGGAGCGTCCGGCTGGGGATGCTCCAGCAGGGCAAATGGAGAGACCTGACTCCTCAGGAGGTGGCTGCGCTCAAGCGCGCCGTCAAATGACGGGGCGATTTGCAACTGCTGCCTTTATTTAGTATAATATATGCCACGTTCAAGGCAAAAAGGACGCGGGACAGGCCCGGTCAAATCGCCTTGACAGAGGAGTAACTGAATATGACAAGAAGTATGACCGGCTTCGGTCGTGCCCAGTCGGAAAGCGCGGAACTCTCCATCTCCGTGGAGCTGAAGAGCGTCAACCACCGCTATTTCGAGCTTTCGACCCGGTGCCCCAGACAGTACAGCTTTCTGGAAGAGAAGATCAAATCGTACCTGCAGACCCGGATCGCCCGGGGAAAGACCGAGTGCAGCGTGTCCATCCTGGAACTGAACGCCGCCGACGTCGAGGTGCAGGTGAACCACGGCCTGGCCAGAGCCTATCTGACCGCGCTCAGGGAGATCGGGAACACCTATGAGATCCAGAGCGACATCTCCGCCACGGCGCTGTCCCGGTTCAACGACGTCCTGGCCGTCCACAAAGTGCCGGCCGACGAAGACGCCATCTGGAACGCCGTCCTGCCCGTCCTCGAGGAGGCCACGGACAAGTTCATCGACATGCGCGAGCGCGAAGGCGAGAAGATGAAGGCGGACATCTGCGAGAAGGCGGACTACATCCTGGAGCTCACCTCGTTCATCGAGGCGCGTTCTCCGGAGACCGTCAAAGAGTACAACGAGAAACTGAAGAGCCGCATCCGGGACCTCATC
>JAGACE010000239.1 GCA_017614275.1 Clostridia bacterium
ACGTGGTGCTGCGGCTCCGTCTGCCCCGGGCGCTGGCCGCCATCCTGCTCGGCGGGGCGCTGGCCCTGTCCGGCTATCTGCTGCAGACGTTTTTCCACAACCCCATCGCGGGGCCCTTCATCCTGGGTATCTCGTCCGGGGCGAAACTGACGGTGGCGGCGGCCATGATCTTCTCGCTCAGCCGCACCCACTACCTCGGAGCCGCCGGCATGGTGGTGGCCGCGTTCGTCGGCGCCATGATGTCCATGGGCTTCGTCCTGCTGCTGTCCCGGGTCGTGGAACGCATGTCGGTGCTCATCATCGCCGGCGTCATGATCGGATACCTGTGCTCCGCGCTGACCGAGTTTTTGATCACCTTCGCGGCGGACGAGGACATCGTCCAGCTGCACTTCTGGTCGGTCGGCAGCTTCTCCGGCATCGCCCTGACGGACGTGCTGGTCATGGCCGTCGTGGTCATCCTCTGCTTTGTGGGGGTCCTGATGCTGGCCAAACAGATCAGCGCCTACCGGATGGGGGCCACCTACGCCTCCAGCGTCGGCGTGGACGTCAAGCGCTTCCGGATCCTCCTGGTGCTGCTCTCCAGCATACTGGCGGCCACGGTCACCGCGTTCGCGGGCCCCATCTCCTTTGTGGGCATCGCCGTGCCGCAGCTGGTCCAGAGCCTCCTGAACTCGTCTGAGCCGCGGAAGGTCATCCCTGCCTGCGCGCTGGGCGGCGCCTGTTTCTGCCTGCTCTGCGACCTGCTGGCCCGGACCATGTTCGCTCCGACGGAGCTGAGCATCAGCACGGTCACCGCCGTGTTCGGCGCGCCGGTCGTCATCTGGATCCTGGTCAAACGACAGAAGGGGAGGGAGAGCGTATGAGTGAAACCAAAAACTCCCTGCTCCGCGCGGAACAGCTGACCGTGGGCTACGAGGGCGTGCCTGTCGTCGGCCCGGTGGATCTGGAGATCCGCAAAGGCGAGATCTTCACCCTCATCGGTCCCAACGGCGCCGGCAAAACGACCCTGCTGAAGACCCTGGCACACCAGCTGGAACCGGTGGCCGGCACCGTCTTCCTGAACGAAGAGGAGATCGCCGGCCGGAAACCGACCGAACTGGCCAAAGAGATGGCCGTGGTCTTCTCCAACGCCCTGAAACCGGACCGGATGACCTGTAAGGAATCCGTTGCCGTCGGGCGCTATCCGTACACCGGACGCTTCGGCACGCTGTCGGACGAAGACGAGGCCGTCATCCAACGTTCGATGGAACAGGTGCATGTGGCCGACCTGGCCGACCGCTCCTTCGACGCGATCAGCGACGGTCAGCGCCAGCGGGTCGTCCTGGCCCGGGCGCTCTGCCAGGAGCCGGACATCCTGCTGCTCGACGAGCCGACGACCTTCCTGGACATCCGCTGGAAGGCGGAATTCCTGAAGGCGCTGCGGGATCTCTCCGAGAACGACGGTCTGACCGTGGTCCTGACCCTGCACGAACTGGACCTGGCGCAAAAGGTCTCGGACCGCGTGGCCTGTGTCAGAGGCCACACGCTCGACCGCGTCGGGACGCCGGAGAAAGTCTTCTCCGGAACGTACATCGCCGACCTGTTCGAGCTGGACCCCGAGAGCTACCGCCGGTGGTTCGAATGATACGAAGAACCGTCTCTGCCGCTTGTTTACGGCAGAGGCGTTTTTTGTTATAATTTTTTCGACTGATAACGACAGGAGACAAGTTCTATGAAACGATTCTTTTATTGTCTGGCGCTTATGCTGACCCTGGTCTTTCTGCAGACCACCGCTCTGCTCCCGCTCAGTTTCGCGGCGGGTCCGGAACCGGTGTCCTTCCGCGACGGGGACGGCATGTACACCGTCCGTTTCTCGCTCAAAGGGGGAGACGGCAAGGAGACCCTGCACACCCCGGCCACGCTCAATGTGACCGACGGGAAGGCTTACGCCATCATCACCTGGGACAGCGGCACGTATCAGACGCTGACCCTGGACGGGAAGACGTTCAAGACGTCCGGCACGGAGAAGAACGCCCGGTTCGAGATCCCGGTGACGGCGTTTGACGAGCCCATGACCATCGTGATGAACGATACGGACGAGTATCAGATCACTTTCGACAAGAGCAGCGTCTCCTCCAACATGATGATGGGCATCCTGATCGGCGGCACCGCGCTGTTCATCGCCTTCATCCTGGGGACCCGGTACTACATGCGCCGCAAACACGGGCGCTGAGAAAGGAGCGGTACCATGCGGAAAACGATCTCGGCGATCTTCGCCGTCCTGCTGATGCTGTGCCTCTCTCTGAGCGCCACGGTGAGCTTCGCGGCGGACAAGGCCGTTCCTGCGGCGCTCAACAAGAAAGACGGATCCTACACCGTCCCGCTGGAACTGAAGGGCGGGGACGCGGACGCCTCGGTGGAGGAGCCGGTGTTCCTGAAGGTCGCGGACGGGAAGGGCTATGCCACCCTCACCTGGAGCGGCGTCTCCTACGATGCGCTGATCGTGGACGGGGAGAGCTTTGCTCCGACACAGACCGGCAGCGTGAACTCGTTCGAGATCCCGGTCACCGCCTTTGACAAAGCCATGAGAGTGACCGCCGTCAAAGACGGGGAAGAGGTCGAATACGGGATGACCTTCTCCACCGGAGGGATCCACAAGGTCCGGACCATCAAAGACTACCTGCTCGTGGTGGCCGCCATGTTCGCGGTCTTCCTGATCGCGGTCCTGGTCTCCATCCGCCGGATGAAAGCGGCACCCGAAAAAGAAGCATAAGGAAAGACAGAAAAGGGGCTCCCGGTCCCTTTTCTTTTGGACGACAAACTGGTCAAACCAAACAGGGAGGGAACGTCAGTGAGTTTCTACAAAGACCACTATCAGGTGGTCATCATCGGCGGCGGACTCGCCGGCATGGCCTGTGCGCTGCGGCTCCAGAAGTGGGGGATCAGAGATATCCTGATCCTGGAAAAACACAATCTGCCGGGCGGTCTGGCCACCGACTTCGTGCGCGATGAGTTCGAGATCGAAGCCACGCTGCACGAGATGATGTCCATCGGAGACGAAAAAGACCGGCTGAAGGTCGGCGCCTTCTTCGACGAGATGGGCGTGGACATCGACTGGCTGAAAGTGCCGGAGTGTTACCGGGTCGTCATCCCGAGCGAGGGCATCGACACCACCATCCACGACGGCTATGAACGGGCGGCAAGAGATCTGGACGAGGCGGTCCCGGGCTGTTACGACAAAGCTTTGGACTTCATCAAAATGATGCGCCGGGTCTACGACAGCATGAACTATCTGTCCACCCACGAAGTCAGCAAAGTCAAAATGCTGATGGACCACACGGACTTCGTGCGCACCCTCGGTTACAGCGCCTCGGAAGTCATGGCGGCCTGCGGCATCGACGGCCGTCTGAAAGAACTGCTGACGCCGTACTGGATCTACGTCGGCAACCCGCTCGACGACCTGCCCTTCACCATCTACGCCTTCCTGATGGCGGACTACCTGACAGGCTCCTATGTCTGTCGGGGCTATTCCCATGAGATGTCCATGAAGATGGAGCGCAGAGTGGAGGAGAACGGCGCCCAGTTCGAGTTCCGCCAGGAAGTCGAGAAGATCCTCGTGAAAGACGGGAAGGTCACCGGGGTCCGGACGGCCCGGGGAGATGAGATCTCCGCGGATTACGTCATCTCCGCCGCGTACCCCAACAAGGTCTATACCCAGATGATCGAGCCCGCCTCCGAAGTCCCGGAGGGCGCCATCAAAATGATCAACGCCCGGCGGATCTCCGTGTGCCCGGTCTCCATCATCCTGGTGCTGGAGGGCACGCCGGAAGAGAACGGCATCAGGAACTATTCCACGTTCTCGGGCGATACGCTCGACACGAACGCCATCTGGCAGAACGGTCTGAACCTGACCGAGCCCTACAACTACATCACCACCATCTGTCTCAACTACGCGAACCCCGACTGTGTGCCGGAGGGCTACACCCAGCTGTCCATCACGTCGCTGCAGCTGGTCAACGCCTTTGAGAGCATCACGGAGGACGAGTACTTCGACCTGAAACGGCGGCTCGCAGGCGAGATGATCGAAAAGTGCCTGGAGGTCACAAAGGTCGACTTCCGGGACCGCATCGTGGAACTGGAAGTCGAAACCCCGATGACGATCGCCCATTATGTCGGCGCCTGGAAGGGGAGCATCTACGGCTATTCGCACTCCATGGACGACCACGCGGTCGCCCGCAAGCAGATGCCCGGCGCGGAGGACTTCATTCAGGGTCTGTACTTTGCCGGCGCGCATTCCATCTCCGGCGACGGCATGGGCCCTGCCATCACGAACGGTCAGGCGGCCGCCAAAGCCGTCCATGACGATCTGGAAGGAAAGGGGGCGGCAAAATGAGCTTCGGTGTCAATGTCAAAGGATTCCTGAAAGACGTCAAAGGCGTCGACCGCATCGTCGAGGCCAGAGAGTCGAAGTGGGCGAACGCCCCGACCACCGTGAACGAGGCCAATCGCCGGGACCCCATCCGGGAACTGGCAGACCTGCTGCACCCGGCCGCTATGAGAGTTCGGCTCGTCTCCGTGAGGGACGCGTCTCCCACCGCGAAGACCTTCCGCTTCGTCAGTGAAGACGGCCACATCCCGGTGTTCCAGAGCGGGCAGTATGTGAACTTCCGCCTGAAAATCGGCGACAGCGAACTGACCCGGCCCTACTCGATCTCTTCGGCTCCGTACGAGGGCAGAGGGGAAGACGGTTTCTTTGAGATCACCGTCCGCCGCAACCGCCCGTACCTGGTCCCGGACTGGTTCTTTGAGCAGGTGTCCGTGGGCGATGTACTCGACGCGAACCTGCCGTTCGGCTCGTTCTACTACGAGCCCCTGCGGGACTCCAAACACGTCGTGGCCCTGGCCGGCGGCTCCGGCATCGCGCCCTTCTGCTCGCTGGCGAAGGAAGTGGCGAACGGCAAACTGGAGAAGGTGGAGCTGACCATCCTCTACGGCTCCGTGAAGGCCGACGACATCGTCCTGAAGGACGAGCTGGAGGCCGTCGCCGCGGCCTGTGACCGCGTCCGCGTGGTCCACGTCCTCTCGGACGACCCGGACTGGGACGGGGAGAAGGGTTTCCTGACGGCGGACCTCATCAAAAAGTACACGCCCGGTCCGGACGACCGGGGCAGAGAGGCCACCTACCTGTTCTGCGGCCCGTACCTCATGTGGAAGGCCGTGAAGGAGGCTCTGGCGGAACTCGGCGTGGAACGCCGCCGCTTCCGCTGCGACGTCATCAACAATCCGGCCGACGTCACACAGCTGCCCGGCTATCCGAAGGGCGCCGAGGAGAAGACGTATCTCATCCGTGTCCTGCGGGGCATTCAGGAAGACGTCATCACGGCGGTCGGGAACGAGCCGGTCGCGGTGGCTCTGGAACGCGCAGGGATCAAGCTCGACACCCACTGCCGCAACGGCGAATGCGGGTTCTGCCGCAGTCAGCTGCTCTCGGGCGATGTGTTCGTCAGCCCCGTCGGCGACGGCCGCCGGCTCATGGACAAAGAGATGGGCTGGTTCCATCCCTGCTCCAGCTGGCCCCTGTCCGACCTGACGATCAAGGTGCCGATCTTATAAAATTTCCCTATATAATAAAATAATTCTTGTTACTGCCCCAAAAGTGTGCTATACTTTTGGGGCAAATCGCACGCAGGGTGCTTCTCCCGAGGGTGCATCGCCCACAGAAAACGGCGGTGTTACGGGACGTATGAGCCTTGCGGAGGTTCAAAACTCAAGGAGGAAAAAACAATGTCAGTAGTATCCATGAAACAGTTGCTGGAAGCCGGTGTCCATTTCGGACATCAGACCAGAAGATGGAACCCGAAGATGGCTCCGTACATCTTCACCGAGCGCAACGGTATCTACATCATCGACCTGCAGAAGACCGTTCGCAAGCTGGAGGACGCCTACAACTTCGTGCGCGACCTCTCCGCCGACAACGGCACCCTGCTCTTCGTCGGTACCAAGAAGCAGGCTCAGGACTCCATCCGGGAAGAGGCTTCCCGCGCCGGCATGCCTTATGTCAACGCCAGATGGCTCGGCGGCATGCTCACCAACTTCAAGACCATCCAGAACCGCATCAAGAGACTCCAGCAGCTCAAGACCATGAAAGAGGACGGCACCTTCGATCTTCTGACCAAGAAGGAAGCTGCCAAACTCGATCTGGAGATCGAAAAGCTTGAAAAGTTCCTCGGCGGTATCGTCGGCATGAAGAAGATCCCCGACGCCCTGTTCGTCGTCGACCCGCGCAAAGAGCGCATCGCGGTCGCCGAAGCGCATAAGCTGGGCATCCCGATCATCGCCATCGTCGACACCAACTGCGATCCCGACGAGATCGACTATGTCATCCCCGGCAACGACGACGCCATCCGCGCGGTCCGGCTCATCTCCGGCGCCATGGCAGACGCCGTCATCGAAGGCCGCGGCGGCGTCCAGGACACCGAAGCGGAACCCGTTGCCGAAGCGGAAGTCGAAGAAGCAGAAGCTGCTGAAGAAGAATAAACAGGAGGACGAAGACAATGAGTTTTACTGCACAGGACGTAAAAGCCCTTCGTGAAAAGACCGGCGTCGGCATGATGGAGTGCAAGAAGGCACTCGTCGAAGCGGACGGCGATATGGATAAAGCGATCGACGTTCTCCGCGAAAGAGGACTTGCCGCTTCCGTCAAGAAATCCGGCCGCACCGCCGCTGACGGCGTGGTCTATGCCTACACCGATGAGGCCGCCAAAGTCTCCGTGCTCGTCGAGGTCAACTCCGAGACCGACTTTGTCGCCAAGAATGAAAAGTTCCAGGCGTTCGTCGCCGATGTCGCCAAGACCATCGCTGCCGAAGATCCGGCCGATGTCGAGGCTCTGGAAGAGATGAAACTGGCCGGCTCCGACCGGACCGTCAAAGAGACCGTCCAGGATCTGGTCCTCGCCATCGGCGAGAACATGAAGATCCGCCGGTTCGTCCGCACCGAAGGCATCGTCAGCTCCTACATCCACATGGGCGGAGCCGTCGGCGTCCTCGTCAACTTTGACACGGACGACGCCACCGCCGCCACCGACGACTTCAAGGCCATGGGCAAGGACGTCGCCATGCAGATCGCGGCGATGAGCCCCTCGTATCTCGACCCGGCTTCCGTGCCGGCCGAGGTCCTCGACCACGAGACCGAGATCCTGAAGGCCCAGATGAGAGAAGACCCGAAGATGGCCAACAAGCCGGAACAGGTCCTCGCCAACATCGTCAAGGGCAAGCTTGGCAAGTACTACAAAGAGAACTGCCTGCTGAACCAGGAATTCGTCAAGGCGGAGAACCATGAAGACGTCGCGGCTTACGTCGCGTCCGTCGCCAAGAAACTCGGCACCGACATCAAAGTCACCGGTTTCACCCGCTATGCCAAGGGCGAAGGCATCGAGAAGAAGGAAGAAAACTTCGCGGCCGAGATCGCCAGCATGGTGAAATAAGACCCGGAACGGGCTGAAAAAAGAGAAAAAATGGGCTTACGTTTCCTATGCGTGAGCCCTTTTCTTTTAATACAAGATATGGTATAATACCACGAGTTATAGTGAAATACTATGCATTGTGAGGAGGAACGCTTTCATGCCAGCAGCAGCAGGACAGAGAAGAACCGCGGCCAGCGGGCAGGCCAATGCCCGTCGGCGGAAGAATACTTCTCCTTCCCGGAAGCAGAAGAAAAAGCGTCCGGAAGGGAAGCATTCGGTCCCGGGGACCATTCTGCGGATCTTGCTTCTCGGCATCCTTTTGACGATGATCTTCATGTTCGTCTATGTCCTGGCCTATGTCCACGGAAGTGCGGCCATCAATCTGGATGACTACAAGTCCGAGCAGGCACAGACCAGCATCATCTATGCCAAGAATTCTCAGGGCAAATATACACAGATCGCCACTCTGCACGGCGAACAGAACCGTATCTGGGCAGAGTTGGACGAGATCCCGAAGGGCCTTCAGCAGGCGTTCATCTGCCTGGAGGACAAACGATTCTACAAACATGACGGCGTAGACTGGATCCGAACCATCGGCGCCATCGTCAAATACCACGGCAAACAGGGCGGTTCCACCCTGACCCAGCAGCTCATCAAGAATCTGACCGAAGAGAACCAGGTCACCATCGCCCGGAAACTCAAGGAGATCCTGTATGCGCTGAACCTCGAAAACAACTACAGCAAAGATGAGATCCTGGAGGCCTATCTGAACACCATCCCGCTCGGCTCCGGCTGCTACGGCGTCGAAACGGCGGCCGACAAGTACTTCGGAAAGGACCTCAACGAACTCACCATCGCGGAAGACGCCTGCCTGGCGTGTATCACCAAGGCGCCCACCGCCTACAACCCGCTGCTCTATCCGGAAGCCAACAAAGACCGGCGCGCCCTCTGCCTGGACTACATGCTGGATGAGGACGCCATCACCAAGGAGCAGTACAACACGGCTCTGAAGGAAGACATCGTGTACACGAACTCCGCGAACTACGTGCCGAAGCACTCGGCGGCGGAAAGTTCCTCCGACAGCCAGATCAACAGCTACTACGTGGACTACGTCATCGATACCGTCATCTCCGACATGATGGAGAAGTACAACTATTCGAAGTCCGAAGCCACGCGCAAGGTCTACAGCGGCGGTCTCCGCATCTACTCCTGCGAGAACCCGAACATCCAGGCAGCTGCGGAATATGTTTACGTCAATCGTCGTTCCTTCCCGTCCGAGCCCAGCCGCACGGAGACAGGGGAGAACAACACGAAGAAGAAGGTCCAGTCGGCCATCACCATCATGGACTATCAGGGCCATGTCGTCGCCATGGTGGGCGGCGCCGGTCCGAAGACCATCAACCGCGGTCTGAACCGCGCCACGGACTCCGTCCGTTCCCCGGGTTCCTCCATCAAACCGCTGAGCGTCTATGCTCCGGCCATGGAAGAGGGGCTCATCTGGTACTCGACCCCGGTCCTGAACTACGCGCTGAAGATCAACGGCAAGGAATGGCCCCAGAACTTCTCCGGAGACCACGGTAACCCCAACAACCGGGTCACGGTCCAGTACGCGGTCGCCCAGTCCCTGAACACCTGCGCGGCGCAGCTCGCGAACAAGATGGGCACCACCATGTGCCTCAACTACCTGACCAAGAACTTCCACATGACCACGCTGGTCAAGAGCGGCAAGTATACGGACAGCAACCTGTCCTCCATGGCCGTCGGCGGTATGACCCACGGCGTCACCACGCTGGAGATGTGCGCGGCCTACGCCACCTTCGGCAACGGCGGCAAGTACTTCGCGCCGAAGTGCTACACCACGGTCACGGACTACAAGGGCGAGAAGACCCTGCTGGACGGCTCCCAGAAACCGACCCAGGCCATCAGCCCCGGCACGGCGGGCGTCATGAACAAGATCATGCAGACCGTCGTTACGGAAGGTACCGGTAAGGGATGCGGCGTCGTCGGCTTCACGTCCTACATGAAGACCGGTACTACGTCGGATACGAAGGATAAGTGGACCTGCGGCGGAACGCCCTACTATGTCGCTGCCGTCTGGTACGGCTACGACAAGCAGGAAGAGATGACCAACTTCGCCAGCGGTTACAATCCCGCGGCGCACATCTGGTCCGCGGTCATGAACCGCGTCCACAACGGCCTGTCGAAGAAGAACTTCGATCTGGACGATCAGATCGTCCAGCGCAGTTACTGCACGCGCTCCGGTCTCCTCGCCGGCTCCGGCTGTCCGAAGGCCACCGGCTATTACGACAAGGACAATCTTCCGGAGACCTGCAACGGACGACACAGCGGCGGGCTCTCCAGCGGCGAAGTGGCCTCCACGCGTCGCAGGACGTATGCCTCCACCACAGGCGGCGCCTCTACGACCGCGGCTGCCTCCACCACGGCCGGTCAGTCGGTCACGCTGCCTTCGGTCACGGTCCCGACCGTGCCCACCACTGCGGCTCCGGCCCCGGCAGCAGGCCAGTAAACCATTACAACGAAATGAGATGGGCGGCGAAACGGCACAGGATGCCGGCTTCGCCGTCCCTTTTTTGAGGTGACTATGATCATTTTATCGGTGGACTACGGCGACGCCCGCACGGGCATCGCGGTCTGCGACGCGCTGGAGATGCTCGCGTCTCCGGTCACCGTCATCAAAGAGACATATCCGCCTAAAGTGGCGGCACGCATCGCCGAACTGGCTGCCGAACGGCAGGCGGAACTGGTGGTCGTCGGCAACCCGGTCAACATGGACGGGAGCGAAGGGGACCGCTCCGCGAAATGCCGGGAGCTGGCGGACCTGCTGACCGCGGACTACGGGCTGGCCACCGACCTGATGGACGAGCGCCTGACCACGGTCGAGGCGCATCGCGCCCTGAACGAGACCAACACCCGGGGCAAGGCACGCAAGGACGTCGTCGACGCCGTTGCGGCCGTCATCATCCTCGACGACTATCTGAAGAAACGGAAGGCGCTATGATCGAACAGGAATTCTTGGCACTGCGCAGGCAGGTCATCGAACGGGAGTTCGCCCGGATGAACGAGCGCCAGCTGGAAGCGGTCACCACGACAGAAGGTCCGCTGCTGGTCCTCGCGGGCGCCGGTTCGGGGAAGACGACCGTGCTGGTCAACCGCATCGCGAACCTCGTGAAATACGGTCAGGCCTACACGTCGGACGACATCTGCCGTCCCATCGATGAGCGCGATGTGCAGCTGGTCCGGGACTACCTGGACGGGAAGGTCGAGCTGACCTTCGACCTGCAGGATCTGCTGGCCGTCCGACCGGCGCGTCCCTGGCAGATCCTGGCCATCACGTTCACCAACAAAGCCGCGAACGAACTGAAGGAACGCCTGAACGCCTTTCTGGGCGATGAAGCCCTGGACATCTGGGCGGGCACGTTCCATTCGGTCTGTTCCCGCATCCTCCGGCGCTACGGGGACCGCCTGGGCTATTCCAACCACTTCACCATCTACGACACCGACGACTCCCGCCGGGTCATGAAGGAGTGCCAGCGGCTCCTGAACATCGACGACAAGATCATGCCCCACAAGGAGATCCTCTCCGCCATCGGCCACGCCAAGGAACGTCTGCTGACCCCGGCGGAGTATCAGAAGGAGACGGCGGGGGACATCCGCACGTCGAAATACGCCGAGTGCTACGCCCTCTATCAGAAGCTGCTGATGCAGGCCGACGCCATGGATTTCGACGACATGATCTTCAACGCCGTCAAGCTCCTGGAACAGGACGACGAGGTCCGGGACCACTATCAGCACCAGTTCCGCTATGTGCTGGTCGACGAATACCAGGACACGGACCCGGCCCAGTACGTGCTCACCAGCATCCTGGCCGGGAAGTACCGGAACATCTGTGTCGTCGGGGACGACGACCAGAGCATCTACGGCTTCCGGGGCGCCACCATAGAGAACATCCTCGGCTTCGAGGGCAACTATAAAAACGCGAAGACCATCCGCCTGGAGCAGAACTACCGCTCCACCGGCAACATCCTCAACGCCGCGAACGAAGTCATCTCCCACAACACCCAGCGCAAGGGCAAGAACCTCTGGACCGACGCGGGGGACGGGGAGAAGATCACGCTCTTCACGGCCGCCAACGCGGACTACGAGGGGCGATACATCGCCGACGTCATCCAGACGAACGTGTCCCAGGGGCGGAAGTTCTCGGACCACGCCATCCTGTACCGTTCCAACGCCCAGTCCGGGTCCATAGAGAGCGTGTTCATCAAGAACGGCATCCCGTACAAGATCATCGGCGGGCGCCGGTTCTACGAGCGCAAGGAGATCCGGGACGCCATCGCCTACCTGACCGTCGTCGACAACCCGGCGGACAACGTCAAACTGCGGCGGATCATCAACGAGCCGAAGCGCGGCATCGGGGACACCACCGTCAACGCGGCCGCCGACATCGCGGCCGGTCTCGGCGTCAGCGTCTACGAGGTCATCTCGCACGCCGACGAATACGCCCGGCTGTCCCGCAGCGCCACCAAACTGAAGAAGTTCACGAACCTCATCGACTCCTTCCGGACCGGTCTGGAGGACGCCGACATGGGCGCCCTGTTCGAGGAACTCATGGAGCAGTCCGGGTACCTCGACTCCCTGAAAGCCGACAAAGAGCGCTTCCAGGAGCGCCGGGAGAATCTGGACGAGCTGAAGAACAACATCGTCCGTTACATGCAGGAGAACCCGGACGGGGACCTCTCGGGGTTCCTGGAGGAAGTGTCTCTGCTGACGGACATCGACCAGTACAACGAGCAGCTGGATTCCGTCGTGCTCATGACGATGCACGCCGCCAAGGGCCTGGAGTTCCCGATCGTGTTCCTGGCCGGCATGGAGGAGGGCATCTTCCCGAGCCGTCAGTCCATGTTCGACTCCGCCCAGATGCAGGAGGAGCGCCGGCTGGCCTACGTGGGCATCACCCGCGCCAAGGAGAAGCTCTACCTGACGAACGCCGCCGAGCGCCTGCTCTACGGCTCCACCAGCCGCAACCGGCCCTCGCCGTTCCTGGAGGAACTGCCGCCGGACGTCAGTGTGGAGGAGAACGACCACTCGCCCTATTCCGCGGAAATCAACCGGGGCTTCAGCAGCTACGGGGACCGCGGCTTCGGCAAGGGCTACGGCGCAGACTTCGGGTCGGGCTATACCAGCTTCGGACACAGTCCGAAGACCAGCGACGCCGCCCACAAACTCGGCGTCGGGAAAGCGGCGCGCAAAAAGGCGCCGGCCGCCCCGACCGGGGAGACCTTCGCGCCGGGCGATACCGTCCGTCACCGCGCCTTCGGCACGGGCGTCGTCCTGAACGCGAAGCCCATGGGGAACGATACCCTGCTGGAGATCGCCTTCGAGAAGGCGGGCACCAAGAAAGTCATGGCGAACTTCGCCAAACTGACGAAGGTGTAAGGGCTCCATTTGCCTTTTTCTCTAAAAGTGTTATACTGTTATAGGAATATTGTCAGGCTTTCCCGCACAAGTGGGAAGCCTGAACGCTTTTTGGAGGCAAGCACGATGAAACACTATTTCGTCCAGAACCCGAATTCGGGGAAGAATCAGAAGATCGATGTCATCAAGGAATGCGTCATCCCCGCGGCGGAGAAGGCCGGCATCGACTATGAGATCTACGACACCACCTGCAAGGGCGACGCCACGCGCTTCTGCCGGGAAAAGGCGGAAGAGGCGAAGCAGGCCGGCGAGGCGGTCCGCTTCTACGCGGTCGGCGGCGACGGCACCCTCTACGAAGTCCTCAACGGCGTCGTGGGCTACGACGACGCGGAGATCACCGTGGTCCCCAAGGGCTCGGGCAACGACTACATCCGTCTGTACGGCACGGAGGAGCAGTTCCTGAACGTGGCGAACCTCATCAATGGCATCCCGCTGACGGTCGACGGCCTGAAGGTCACGGACCAGGACGGCGTCTTTGAATACGCGATCAACCAGGCGTCTCTCGGCTTCGACGCCGAGGCCTGTTCCAAGCAGGAGGCCATGAAGCGTCTGCCCGGCGCCATCGGTCACAAGACCTACGTCCTGGGCGGCCTGTACTGCATGTTCACGAAGGTCTACAACAAGTTCCGCGTCTTCGTCGACGGGGAGGAGACCTGGGGCCCCTTCATCCAGGCCACGGCCTGGGTCGGCCAGTACTACGGCTCCGGCATCAAGGGCGGCACCTTCGCGGACCCGACCGACGGACTGCTGGACTTCTCCATCATCCACCGCGTCACGTCCTGGCCGTTCATGTTCCCGTACATGCTGTTCCACTGGCAGTCCAAGTTCGACTACTACAAGTATCCGTTCGTGGACTACCTGCGCGGCAAGTCCATGACCATCGACGGCGAGGGCAAGTCCTTCGACGTCAACGTCGACGGCGAGTGCCGGCCGGTCTCCAAGGTCACCTTCGAGATCGTGCCCGCGGCCTTCACGTTCATCCTGCCGAAGGACACGCCGTTCTTCAAGGACATCGAGTCCGGGAAGACCTCCTATGTCATCGACCAGGGCAAAAACCTGGAGGAGCCCCGCCGCAGCAAACTGATGAAGAAGTACAAGTTCCACAAGTACTTCAACCAGAAGCTGAAGGGCTACGGGACCAAACGGAAATAAATCGCCAAAACTGGACCGGGGAAATTTTCCCCGGTCTTTTTAGGTTGCGTTAAGTTTCAGTCATATTATAATAGAAGCGTAGCAATCGCGAAGGAGGTGTGTTATGGCCGTTGTCAATCCGAAACTGGTCAGCATCGGTGTGTTTGCCGGCATGGCTGCCGTAGGTTCCACCATCGTCCCGGCCATGACGAAAAAGGCCACAAACAAAGCGGCCAAACAGAAACTCACGAAAGCGACCGCCAACATAGATTTTGAGAATATGGGACCGGAGATCGTCCGCAAGGACAAGTCTTCGGAGGAGGAAGAATAAATGGAATTCAACACCGAAAAGTTTGCGGAAGAAGCGCTGAAGTCCATCCAGGGCAACATCGCGAACCTCAACACGCTGAACATCATCGTCGTCGGCAAGACCGGCGCGGGGAAGAGCACACTCATCAACAGCGTGTTCCGGGAGGACCTTGCCACCGAGGGCATGGGCAAACCTGTCACGGACCACATGAGCAAGATCTCCAAGGAAGGGTTCCCGCTGAACATCTATGACACCAGAGGGTTCGAGCTCGGGCGGGACGCGCAGATCCAGGTCCGCAACGAGATCATCGAGACCATCAAAGAGGGCGTGAAGACCAAGGACGTCAACAAGGCGATCCACTGCATCTGGTACTGCGTGAACACCGCCACGAACCGCATCGAGCCGGAGGAGATCGACTGGCTCCGCGAGTTCGCGAAGGAGAACGCGCTGACCAACGTGCCGGTCATCGTGGTCCTCACCCAGTCCTTCTCCAAGAAGAACGCCCAGGCGCTGCGCCAGCTGGTCCTGGACGAGAAGCTGGACGTCCTCCAGGTGGTCCCGGTCCTCGCGAAGGACTATGAGATCGACGAGGATTACATCGCCAAAGCGTACGGGCTCGATGTGCTCATCCAGGTCATGGCGGAAGCCCTGCCGGACGAGCTCCTGAGTACCCTTTTAAACGTGCAACGCGCGTCCCTTGACCTCAAACGCTATTACGCCCGCACCGCGGTGGCCGCGGCTGCTTCGGCGGCGTTCGGGGAAGGGTTCATGCCGATCCCCTTTGCGGACAGCGCGCTGATCATCCCGACACAGATCGCCATGATCGGCTCCATTACCGCGATCTTCGGCCTGGAAGTCAGCAAGAGCATCATCGTGACCTTCGCGTCCGCCATGCTCGGCACCTCCGGCGCCACCGTGGCCGGCAGAGCCATCTCCTCTACGCTGCTGAAGATCATCCCGGGCGCGGGCTCGGTCCTCGGCGGCACCATCTCGGGCTCCACGGCTGCCTTCGTCACCACCACCCTCGGCGAAGCCTACATCCTGCTGATGGAGATGCTCTGGCTCGGCGAGTTCAACGCCACGGACCTGGAGACCGCCGCCGGACGGGCCCAGTTCCGCGAACTGTTCAAGGAGCGGCTGGCCGACCGCACGTCCAAGGTCAGCGATCTGCCGGAAGGCCACTCCATCAACGACGTCATGGACCTGCCGGACAACGTGCAGATCCCCGACAGCATCCAGAGCATGATCGACAAGGGCATGGCGCAGGCGGAGAACATCTCCGTTACCGACCTGCTCTTCGACGCCGCCTCGAAAGTGCCCGGCGCCATCGAGAGCCTGATGGGCGGCGAGCTGCCGGAATCCATCAAGAAGTCCAAGCTGGGGAAGGCCATCGAGGTCTACAAGATCCTCAGCGCGGAGGAAGACAACAAGAACGAGTGATATGACGAGCTTACGGAAAGACGCGGAACACATCGTCCGCGCGTCCATCGCGGCCGTCCTGCCGGACGAAGCCGTCAGAAAAGCCTTGCACGGTCGGGACTTCGGTCCCGGCCGTTTGGTGCTGGTGGCGGCCGGCAAAGCGGCCTGGCAGATGGCGAAGACCGCGTATGACGAGCTGGGCGACAAGGTGGATACCGGGGTCGTCGTCACCAAGTACGAGCACAGCAAAGGAGCGATCGGGTCGTTCGAGATCATCGAGGCCGGGCACCCGGTGCCGGACGAGAACTCCGTGCGCGGGGCAGAGGCGGCGATGGACCTGGTTGCCGGTCTGACCGAAGACGACACGGTCCTGTTCCTCCTGTCCGGCGGCGGCAGCGCGCTGTTCGAAAAGCCGCTGATCCCGCTGAAGGAACTGGAGGACCTGACGCAGCAGCTGCTGAACTGCGGGGCGGACATCACGGAGATCAACACCATCCGCAAGCGGCTCTCCGCCGTCAAGGCCGGGCGCTTCGCCCTGTGCTGCGCTCCGGCGAAGGTCGTCACCATCGTGCTCTCCGACATCATCGGGGACCCGCTGGACATGATCGCCTCCGGACCCGCTTACCCGGACACCTCCACCTGTGAGGACGCAAAGCGCATCGTGGAGAAATACGGGCTGACACTGAGCGGCGAGGCAAAGAAGTGTCTGGACACGGAGACGCCCAAAGAACTCTCCAACGTGGAGACCCTGGTCACCGGCAGCGTCCGGGAACTGACCCGGGCCGCGGCAAAGGCGGCTGAAGAACTCGGCTATGAAGCGCACATCCTGACCGACACGCTGGACTGCGAGGCCAGAGACGCCGGAAAAGCCCTCGCGGAACTGGCAAAAGAGAACCAGGACACGGAGACGTCTTTGGCGCTCATCGCGGGCGGGGAGACCGTGGTCCACGTCAAAGGCACGGGGAAAGGCGGACGGAACCAGGAGATCGCTCTGAGCGCCGCTCCCGGGCTTTCGGGCCTCCGGGACACAGCGGTGTTCTCCGTCGGCTCCGACGGCACAGACGGCCCCACAGACGCCGCGGGAGGCTATGTGGACGGTGATACGCTCGGAGAAACCCTCTCCGCGGAGGAGGCACAGGCAGAGCTGGACAACAACAACGCTTACATCGCCCTGAAAAAAACAGGAGGCCTGATCACCACAGGCCCCACCGGCACCAACGTCAACGACGTCTCGGTGCTGCTGATCAAACGGTAAAAGAAGAGACCGCACACTTCGGTGTGCGGTCTTGTTTATTCCTTCGCGATGTCCCGGACACTGTCGCACAGCTTGTAAATGAGCGTTGCGACCTCCGAGGCGGGCAGATCGAACCCTGACTCGATCCACTCGATGAGGATGTGGGTGGAACCGTTCATCAGGAACGTCAGGATGTATTTCTCGTGAAGCTCATCGCCGTAGTAGGGGAGGTTCTCCTTGATCTCCGCCAGAGCATAGCCCATGAAGTTCTGCGTGAAGCCTTCGGCCTCTCCGCTGAGGAAGAGCGTGCGGAACAGTTTGGCGTTGTCTTTGATGTATTGCAGAAACGCCTCGATGAGCCCGATGGTGCTGATGTCGGTGCCGACGTTCTTCATGTAGTCGACGGTCTTGTCACGGATCTCCCGCTCGATGTCCCGCAGGACGTCGGTCTGATCCGCGTAATGCAGATAGAACGTGGTGCGGTTGAGGTCCGCCCGCTCACAGAGCTCCTTGATGGTGATCTGCCGGAAGGGCTTCTCCTGCATGAGCTCGATGAGGGCGGTCTTCAGAAGGAGTTTGGTCATCTGCACGCGTCTGGATTCTTTCTGTTCCATAGGTTTTCCTCACTAATACGTCGTGAACTGTCACTCGTTCGACACGAGGCCGCAAAGTGTCGATAACACGACTTTTTAAAATCATCTGCTGATTGTAATTTCAACACGGTGTCGATTAACATGATAGCAGAAGCATTAATCGATTGCAAGGAGGAAAAACAATGAAAGTATTCATGATCGGAGGGACCGGTCTGCTCGGTTCCCAGGCAGCCAAAGAACTCATTTCCAGAGGCCACGAAGTTACGTCCATCGCGCTTCCGCCGCTGCCGGTCGGCGCGGAACTGCCGCCGAAGATGAAAATCGAGTACGGCAACTATCTCGAGATGTCGGACGACGAGATCCGTGATCACCTCAAAGGCATGGACGGATTCGTCTTTGCCGCCGGCGTCGACGAGCGCGTGGAGGGCCCGGCGCCCATTTATGACCTGTATAAGAAATACAATATCGACCCGGTCCGCCGTCTTCTCGGTCTCTGCAAAGAGTGCGGCGTGAAGCACGCGGTCGTCCTCGGTTCCTACTTCTCCTTCGCGGACAAGATCTGGCCCCAGAAGGAACTGCAGAAGTGGCACCCCTACATCCGTTCCAGAAGAGACCAGGAAGACGTGGCGATGAGCTTCGCGGACGACAACTTTGATGTCGCGGTCCTCGAACTGCCCTACATCTTCGGCACGCAGCCCGGACGCAAACCGGTCTGGGTCTTCCTGGTAGAGAACATCCGCAGCATGAAAGGCGTCACCATGTGGCCGAAGGGCGGCTCCACCATGGTCACGGTCAAACAGGTCGGTCAGGCGATCGCCGGCGCCCTCGAGCGCAACATCGGCGGCCACTGCTATCCCATCGGATACTATAACTACAGCTGGAAAGACATGCTGGCAGTCTGCCACAAAGCGCTCGGCGTCCCGAACCAGAAAGTCCTGACCATCCCGGACTGGATGTATGCCTACGGCGGCTGGCAGATCAAGCAGGACTACAAGAAGAAAGGCATCGACGGCGGTCTCGACATGGTCAAGTTCGCCGCGATCCAGTGCGACTATCTCTACATTGACAAATCCCTGGGTGCCGAGTTCCTCGGCGTGGAGCCGGATGATATCGACGCCGCGATCATGGACTCGGTCAGACTCAGCGCCGCCATCCTCGACGGCACGGCCGGCGACATCGTTGCGATGAAAGGAGAGTAAGATGCTCAGAGTATTCATGACCGGCGCCGGCGGCGGGATGGGGCAGGAGAGCTTCAAGCAGATGCTCCCGGACCTCGGCAGCAAGTATGAACTGGTCATCCTCGTCCGTGACAGCGAGAAGAACCACAACCTCTTCGACCGCTACAGGAACACCCCCGGTCTGACCGTCTTCTATGGAGACCTTATGGACAAGGCGTGCATCGCCCGGTGCGTGGAGGCGTCGGACCTGTGCCTGCACATCGCCGCGTTCGTTTCTCCGTTTGCGGACGACGACCCGAAAAAGGCCATGCAGACCAACTTCGGATCCACCCGCAATATCATCGAAGCGGTCAAAGCACAGGGAAAAGAGGACGCCTACAGGTTCGTCTACATCGGGACCGTCGCTATGACCGGCGACCGCATGCCTCCCATCCACTGGGGCCGCGTCGGCGATCCGATCAAGCCGTCCATGTTCGACTACTATGCCGTCTCCAAGGTCGCGTCCGAACGGTACGTGATCGAGAGCGGACTGAAGAACTGGGTCAGCCTGAGGCAGACCGGGATCATCGGTCCCGCCATGGCGAAGATCGACGACCCCATCCAGTTCCACAACTGTCTCTACAACGTGCTGGAATACGTCTCCGACCGTGACAGCGGCCGCATGATGCGCAACCTTTCCGCCTACACCGCGGACGGAACGCTGGACGACAGCTTTTGGGGACACATCTACAACATCGGCGGCGGCGAGAGCTGCCGGGTCAGCACACGCGAGATGTATGAGATGATGTACAAACATCTGGGCTTCACCCAGTTGGATACACTGATCAATCCGAAGGACTATGCGACCCGGAACTTCCACGGACAGTATTATGAAGATTCCGACGTTCTGGAAAACTACCTGCATTTCCGCAACGACAGCATGCAATGGTATGTGGACGCGTTCCTCGAGCAGGTCAGATCCGTCCAGGGCTTTGCGAAGTTCGTCAACAGGCTGCCCGGCGGTCAGAAGTTCATGGGAACGATCATCCAGTCGACGTTCCGTAAGAATCTCAACAAACCGCGCGGCACGCGTCACTGGATCAAGCATAACGAAGTAGACCACATCGAAGCCTACTGGGGCAGCCGGAAGGCCTGGGAGGCCCTCCCGAAGAAGTTCAGCGACATGGAGGAGTTCACCGACTGGGACACCGTCATCCGTCTTGACCACGGTTACGACGAGTCCAGACCGGAGAGCGAACTGGATCTGGCTGATATGAAAAAGGCTGCGGAATTCCGCGGCGGAGAATGTCTGTCTCAGACGATGAAGAAAGGCGACTGGACCACGCAGCTGGAATTCCGCTGTGCGTTCGGCCACACGTTCCACGCCAGTCCGCGGCTCGTCCTGGAGGGCGGCCACTGGTGCG
>JAGACE010000240.1 GCA_017614275.1 Clostridia bacterium
AATAATGTTACTAAAAAACTCGGTTTTGATAAGGTTCGTTCGTCTTTTCACAGACTTACGGGCTTTTTGGGCACAAAAAAATCGCCCCCGGAGTTTCCGGGAGCGATCCTTTTTTTTTGTCAAACTCAAATGAGTTCGATGATGCACATCTCCGCTGCATCACCGCGGCGCGGGCCGGTCTTGGTGATCCGGGTGTAGCCGCCGTTGACGTCAGCATACTTCGGAGCGATCTCGTCGAAGAGTTTCTTCACGACATCTTCCTTGGTGACATAGGCGAGGACCTGTCGTTTGGCTGCCAGATCGTCTTTTTTGGCGATGGTGATCATCTTTTCGGTCATGGCGCGCACTTCTTTGGCACGGGTGACCGTCGTCTCGATTTTACCGTTTTCGAGCAGGAACGTGACCATGGCGCGCAGCATCGCCTTGCGATGGGCGCTGTCCCTGCCGAGTTTTCTGGTACCGGGCATTGGTGACTTCCTCCTTTGTCTTATTCTTCGTCCTTACGGAGAGAGAATCCGAGGGAATCCAGCTTCGCGATGACTTCGGCCAGAGATTTCGTGCCGAGGTTGCGGACTTTCATCATGTCGTCTTCGGATTTGTTCGTCAGGTCTTCCACTGTGTTGATGCCTGCTCTCTTCAAGCAGTTAAAGGAACGAACAGACAAATCAAGTTCTTCAATGGTCATCTCTAAGACCTTCTCGCGGGAGTTGTCGTCTTTTTCCACGAGGACGTCTGTCATGAATTCGGATTCTGACAAGTCGATGAACAACTTGAGGTGATCGTTGAGGATCTTGGCCGCCAGCGATACCGCGTCCTTGGCGGACAGCGTACCGTTGGTCCACACCTCCAGGGTCAGCTTGTCGTAGTCGATGCGCTGGCCGACACGGGTGTTCTCAACAGTGAAGTTTACCTTCAGGACCGGGGAATAAATGGAATCGATGGCAATGACGCCTGTCGGCGGCTGGAGTTTTTCCTTGTTTCTGTCTGCGGAAACATATCCTCTGCCATTGTCCACTGTCATCTCCATGGACAGTTTGGCATCCTTGTCAAGGGACGCTATATGAAGCTCCGGATTGAAGATCTCGATTTCGGAATCTCCTTTGATGTCACCGGCGGTGACTTCGCCTTCTCCGGTTGCATCGATGTATACGGTTTTCGGGCCGTCGCCATTGATCTTGATGATGACGCTCTTGAGGTTGAGGACGATCTCCGTGATGTCTTCCTTGACACCGGGGATGGTATCGAACTCATGGACCTTGCCGTCGATCTTCACAGACGTGATGGCATACCCGGGAAGGGACGAAAGCAGGACACGTCTCATGCTGTTGCCCAGCGTGGTGCCGAAGCCTCTCTCCAGAGGTTCGAGCGTGAACTTGCCGTAAGTGCTGTTCTCTTCCTGGTTGAATACTTCGATATTAGGCTTCTCAATACCGATCATTCGTAACCCTCCTTAAGTCATAAAAATTGGAATGCGGGTTAGTGAGCAGTGGCATTACTTGGAATAGAACTCAACGATCAGATGTTCTTCCACCGGGAAATCAACGTCTTCACGAGTGGGGACTCGGGTGACGGTGCCGGCGAAATTCGCTTTGTCCAGTTCCAGCCACGCGGGGGTCGTGATGAGGGGAGCATCTTCGCCGGTAAGTCTTGCAAAGACGGCGGAAGAACGGCTCTTCTCCTTGACAGCGACCACCTGACCGGGTTTGACCTGATAAGACGGGACGTCGACTTTCTTGCCATCCACGGTGAAGTGACCATGGTTGACCAGCTGGCGAGCCTGGCGGCGGGTCGTCGCGAAACCGAGATGGAACACAACGTTGTCCAGACGGCGCTCGCAGAGGATGAGCAGGTTGTCACCTGTTCTGCCCTGCATCCGGGCTGCCTTCTCATAATAAGCGCGGAACTGCTTTTCCTGTACGCCGTAGATGAACTTCACCTTCTGCTTCTCATTGAGCTGCGTGGCGTACTCGGACTGCTTTCTTCTCATGTTGCCCTTCGGCTTGCGGCGAGTGTCCTTGCCGGCATAACCCATGGTTGCCGGAGAAAAGTCAAGGCTCTTCGCTTTCTTGGCGATGGGCTGCATATTTCTAGCCATATTGCTTTATCCTCCTTTAACGATCAGACACGGCGTCTCTTCGGCGGACGGCAGCCATTGTGCGGGATCGGAGTCACGTCTTTGATCATGGTGACTTCGAGGCCGGCAGTCTGCAGCGCGCGGATAGCGGCTTCACGGCCTGCGCCGGGGCCCTTGACGAAGACTTCGATGGTCTTCATGCCACGGTCGACAGCAACTTTCGCGGCAGTTTCTGCGGCGGTCTGTGCTGCGAAGGGGGTGGATTTCTTGGAGCCTCTGAAGCCCATTTCACCGGCACTGGCCCAGGAAACAGCGTTGCCCTGAGTGTCCGTGATGGTGACGATGGTGTTGTTGAAGGTGGACTGGATATGCGCAGAACCGCGTTCGACGACTTTGCGGTCGCGGCGTCTGCGGGTACTGGTTTTTTTGGAACCTTGTTTAGCCAAAGTGTTATCCCCCTTAGATTACTTCTTCTTGTTGGCGATGGTCTTCTTCGGACCTTTGCGTGTGCGGGCGTTCGTCTTGGACCGCTGACCTCTGACGGGGAGACCCTTTCTGTGGCGGATCCCGCGATAGGAGCCGATCTCGATGAGTCTCTTGATGTTCAGAGCGGTCTCACGACGAAGATCACCCTCGACCTTAAGGTTATGGTCAATGTAGTCACGAAGCTTCGCAACATCCTGCTCGGTAAGGTCTCTTACACGAGTATCGGGGTTGACGCCGGTGGCCTGGATGATATCTTCTGCGGTCTTTCTGCCGATGCCATGGATGTAAGTGAGAGCGATCTCGATCCGTTTGTCTCTCGGCAGGTCGACACCTGATAAACGAGCCATGTGTTGGCACCTCCATTGAGTGTTTTCCGTTCAGGAGCGATTAGCCCTGACGCTGTTTGTGCTTCGGGTTCTCACAGATGACCATGACTTTACCCTTGCGCTTGATGATCTTGCACTTTTCGCACATTTTTTTGACAGAAGGTCTGACTTTCATTGTGTTATAACCTCCTTATGGTTACTTCGATCGCCATGTAATACGGCCGCGGGTAAGGTCGTACGGCGACATCTCGACCGTTACCTTGTCCCCGGGCAGGATGCGGATGAAGTTCATGCGCAGTTTGCCGGAGATGTGGGCCAGTATCTGATGACCGTTCTCGAGTTCCACTTTGAACATGGTGTTCGGCAGAGCTTCGACGACGGTACCTTCGATTTCGATCATGTCCTGTTTCGACATTGGTAATCCTCCCTTTATTTCAGCTGGTCAAAGACCGTCAGGATCTCGGGTCCGTTATCGGTGATGGCGATGAGCCGCTCGAAGTGAGCGGACGGTTTGCCGTCGGCCGTAACGACCGTCCATCCGTCGGCCAGTTGTCGGATCTTCGGGGAACCCATGGAGATCATGGGCTCGATGCAGATCGTCATACCAGGGAGCAGACGGGGCCCGCGTCCGGCTTTGCCGTAATTCGGGACACCCGGCTCCTCATGGACCTTCGTACCGATACCGTGTCCTTCGTATTCTCGAATGACACCGTATCCTCTGCTTTCACAATACTCCTGGACCGCGTGGCTGATATCGCCCACCCGGTTGCCGGGCACTGCCTGCTCGATCCCCTTGAACAGGGACTCGTTGGTGGTTTTCAGCAGCCGCTCCACCTCCGGTGAAATGGTGCCGACAGCGAATGTGTAAGCGGAGTCTCCGTTGTATCCGTCCCAGCGGGCGCCAAGGTCGATGCTGACGATGTCGCCCTCTTTCAGGATACGGTCCTTTTTCGGGATGCCGTGGATGATCTCCTCGTTTATGGAAATGCAAGCGGTGTTCGGGAAGTCATAGAGGTGCAGGAAGTTGGGTTCGGCTCCCTGCGACCGGATGTATCGCTCGGCGATCTCGTCCAGTTCCAGGGTGGAGACCCCGGGCTTGACGGCTTCGCCTGCGCGTTCGATGGCTTCCGCGGTGATGCGGCTTGCGATCCTCATCTTCTCCAACTCAGCGTTGGATTTCAGGACGATCATGCCTTACGCCTCCAGAGCAGCCTTGACCCGGTCGAAGATCTCTTCGACGGTTCCGACGCCGTTCACTTCGGCAAGCTTGCCGGCGTTGGCATAATAGCCTTTCAGAGGTTCGGTCTGATCGTGGTAAACCTTCAGGCGGTCGGCGACCGTCTCCGGTTTGTCATCTTTGCGCTGGACGAGTTCCGCGCCGCAGCGGTCGCAGATCCCTTCGACCTTCGGCTGCTTGGTGACGATGTGGAACGAAGAACCGCAGTCCGGGCAGACGCGACGTCCGCTCATTCTCTCGGTGATGGCTTCGTCCGGGACCTCGATATCGACGACTTTGTCGATGATGATGCCCATGGCGTCCAGAGCCTCGGCCTGGGGGATGGTGCGCGGGAATCCATCGAGGATGAACCCGTCGGCGCAGTCGTCCTTTGCCAGACGTTCTTTGATGATACCGATGACCACATCGTCCGGAACGAGCGCTCCGGATTCGATGAAGGCCTTGGCTTTCAAGCCCATTTCGGTGCCGTTTTTCAGCGCCTCACGGATCATGTTGCCGGTGGAGACCGTCGGGATCATGAAAGCATCCGCGACTTTTTCCGCCTGAGTACCTTTGCCGGCGCCGGGTGCGCCAAGGAAAATGATATTCATAATACTATCTCCTTACTTACAAGGGGCTCAGCTGAGGAACCCTTTGTACTGACGGACCATCAGCTGGGATTCCAGCTGACGCATGGTCTCGAGGGCAACGCCGACCAGAATGAGGACAGATGTGCCGCCCAGGGCGATGTTCATCTGCGCTCCGGCCAGGTTGGTGAGCTGCGAATAGACGATGGGCAGGATGGCAACGATACTGATCAGCAGGGAGCCGATCAGAACGATGCGGTTCAGTACTCTCTGCAGGTACTCCGATGTCGGCTTGCCGGGACGGATGCCCGGGATGGTGCCGTTGTTCCGGCGAAGGTTGTTCGCCATCTCGATCGGATTGTACTGGATGCTGGAGTAGAAGTACGCAAAGAAGATGATGAGGATGAAATACATGATCCCGTAGAACCATCTTTCCGCGTCGAACATTTTGAAGAAGTTGTCCCAGCCGCTGCCTTCCGCGATCTTGTCGTTCACGAACATGCGGATGGTCGGGGGCAGAGACAGGATGGAACTTGCGAAGATGATGGACATAACACCGGAGATGTTGACCTTGATGGGCAGGTTGGTGCTCTGTCCGCCGTACATCTTCCGCCCGACCACGCGCTTGGCGTAGGTGACCGGGATGCGCCGCTGCGAGTTGTCGACAAAGACGACGAACAGGATGCTGGCGACGATCAGGATGGCCGCGAGGGGCGCGAACGCATAGTAGAGTCCGCCTCTCTTGAAGGCTTCCCACATCATGATGCAGTCCTGCGGGATCCGGGATACGATACCCGCGAACAGCAGGATGGAGATACCGTTGCCGATGCCTTTGGCGTTGATCTGTTCACCCATCCACATCATGATGGCAGAGCCGGCGATGAGAGAGATGATGACGACCAGGGCCTGGAGAACGGCGGAGACGCCGGTGAAGGCGAGGCCGTTGGCATCCATGGTGAGGTATCCGCCGCTTCTCAGATAGAAGAAGTATGCCGTGGACTGGAGGGCCGCGATGATGACCGCGACGACTCGGGTGATCCGCTGGATCTTCTTCCGGCCGACATCGCCTTCCTTGGAAAGACGTTCCAGGGCGGGGATGGCGACGCCGAGAAGCTGCATGATGATGGACGCGTTGATGTACGGGGTGATGGACATGGCGAACAGCGTCGAGTAGTTGAACGCGTCGCCCGTCATCATATTGAGGTAGTTCATGAAGTTGCCGGCCGAAGTGGTATCGTCGATGATACCCTGGGCGGCGTTCGTGAACGGGACGGAGATGGCGGCGCCGATCCGGAACAGGAAAATGATCAGCGCGGAGTAAAGGATCTTCTTGCGAAGTTCCGGAGTTTTAAGAGCATTGACTAACGTCTGAAGCATCTTATACCTCCTCGGCCTTCCCGCCGGCCGCCTCGATCTTCTCCTTGGCGGTCTTAGAATAAGCATTCACCTTGACGTTGAGTTTCTTGGTGAGCTCGCCGTTGCCGAGGACTTTCACGCCGTCCTTGGCTTTTTTGATGAGACCGGCGTTGATGAGCGCTTCGGCGTCGACGGTATCGCCGTCGTTGAAGCGTTTCTCCAGATCGGAGACGTTCACCGTAACGATCTCTTTGGCGAAGATGTTGTTGAATCCTCTCTTCGGAAGACGTCTCTGAAGGGGCATCTGACCGCCTTCAAAGCCGAACCGACGGGAATAACCGGCTCTCGCCTTCTGGCCCTTGTGGCCTTTGCCGGCTGTTTTGCCCTGGCCGGACGCGGGACCGCGGCCGACACGTTTCACGTTCTTTTTCGAACCCTGGGCAGGGGACAGTTCGTGTAATTTCATGGAATCGTACCTCCCGATCAAGCTTCGTCGACGACTTCGACAAGATGACGGATCTTGTGGATCTTGCCGGCCGTCTGAGGATTGTCAGGCTGTGTGGTGACATCCCCGATTTTGCGAAGACCAAGAGAATGAGCGGTAGCGATCTGGTCTTTCTTGTTTCCGATCAGGCTGCGGACGAGCTTGATCTGAACAGTTTTATCTGCCATTTCAGACATCCTCCTTAGCCTAAGATTTCATTGACGGACTTGCCGCGGATCTCAGCGACTTCTTCCACGTTGCGCAGCTGGCTCAGACCATCGAGCGTGGCCCGGACGACGTTGCACGGGTTGTTGGAACGGAGCGCCTTGGAGCGGATGTCCTTGATGCCGACGGTTTCGACGACGGCACGGACCGGACCACCGGCGATGACGCCGGTACCGGGGGCAGCGGGTTTCAGCAGGACGACGCCTGCACCGTATTTGCCGATGACCTCATGCGGGATGGTGGAGCCTTTCAGAGAAACCTTCATCAGGTTTTTCTTGGCGTCTTCAATACCCTTGCGGATCGCGTCCGGGACTTCGCCGGATTTACCGAGGCCGAAGCCGACCAGACCGTTGCCGTCACCGACGACGACGAGAGCGGCGAATTTGTAGATACGACCACCCTTGACCGTCTTGGAAACACGGTTGATGGTGATGACGCGTTCCTCGAGCTCTAAGTTCGATGCATCGATCTTTGCATTATTAGCAGCCAAAAGTCTTCCTCCTCCTCACATCAGAATTCCAGGCCGCCCTCGCGGGCACCCTCTGCAAGTTCAGCCACGCGGCCCTGATAAACATAGCCTCCGCGGTCGAACACGACTGTTTTGATGTCTTTCTTCACGGCGCGCTCGGCGATCAGTTTGCCGACTTCGCGCGCGGCGTCTTTGTTTCCGCCGTAGCCTTTGAACTTCTTCTCATTGGAGGACGCGGCGACAAGGGTCTTGCCGGCGACGTCGTCAATGATCTGAGCGTAGATGTTGTTGGTGGAGCGGTAAACGCAGAGGCGCGGACGTTCGGCAGTACCGGAGATCTTCCCGCGAACTCTCTTATGACGCTTAAGACGAGCTTTATTGCTATCTGGTTTTGTAACCATTCCGATTCACTCCTTTTCTTACTTACCGCCCTTACCGGCTTTACCTTCCTTGCGGCGGATATGTTCGTCTGCATACTTGATGCCCTTGCCCTTGTAGGGTTCCGGCGGCCGCTTCTCGCGGACTTCTGCAGCGAACTGGCCGACCTTCTGTTTGTCGGCGCCGGAGATGGTGATCTTGTTGCCGTTGACTTCGGCGGTCAGGCCTTCCGGGATCGGCATTTCGACCGGATGGGAATAGCCGACCGTCAGGACCAGGTTCTTGCCCTGGACCGCGGCACGGTAACCGACACCATTGATCTCGAGCACTTTCGAGAAGCCGTCGCTGACGCCGGTCACCATGTTGGCGATGAGCGAGCGGGTCAGGCCGTGGAGTGCTCTGTTTTGCTTCTGGTCGTCGGGGCGCTCGACGATGACTTCCGCGCCTTCGACCTTCACAGTCATATTCGGATGCACGTCAGTGGCAAGAGTGGCTTTGGGGCCCTTTACGGTAACAGTGCTTCCGTCCAGTTTGACGTCGACCCCCGCCGGGATGGCGATGGGCTTTTTGCCGATTCGAGACATGTACTGTTTCCTCCCTTACCAAATGAATGCCAGGACTTCGCCGCCGACGTTGGCTTTGCGAGCGTCCTTATCTGTCATAACGCCTTTCGGAGTGGAGAGGATGGCGACGCCGAGGCCTTTCATGACCCGGGGCATATCCTCGCAGCTCGTGTAGATCCGAAGACCCGGCTTGGAGACTCTTCTGAGCCCGGTGATGACCGGAGAACGGTTCGGACCGTATTTCAGCGTGATCGTAATGATACCCTGCTTCCCGTCTTCCTCGACGGTGAAGCCTTTGATGTACCCTTCATCAACCAGAATCTGAGCAATGGCTTTCTTCATGTTTGATGCGGGGACTGTCACTGTATCATGCTTTGCTGCGTTAGCATTTCTGATTCTAGTAAGCATATCTGCTACAGAGTCTGTAACCTGCATGTTAGTTTTCCTCCCTTGCTATTGCTCTGATTACCAGCTGGCTTTCTTGACGCCAGGGATCTGGCCTTTGTGCGCGAGTTCTCTGAAGCAAACTCTGCATACGCCGTACTTGCGAAGGTATGCATGAGGTCTGCCGCAGATCTGACATCTGTTGTGCTGTCTGGTCGAATACTTCGGCTCTCTGGCAGCTTTGACTTTCATGGATGTTTTTGCCATGACTGTATACCTCCTTTATTCTCTTGCGAACGGCGCGCCCATGAGGGTCAGCAGTTCTTTTGCCTCTTCGTCGGTCTTCGCCGTGGTGATGAACGCGATGTCCATACCGCGGATGGCGTCGATCTTGTCATAGTCGATCTCCGGGAAGATCAGCTGTTCCTTGACACCCATGGAATAGTTGCCACGGCCGTCGAAGGAGTTCGGGTTGATGCCCCGGAAGTCTCTGACGCGCGGAAGGGCCAGGTTGAAGAAGCGGTCCAGGAACTCATACATTCTCTCTCCGCGAAGGGTGACCTTCGCGGCGATGGTCATGCCTTCACGAAGTTTGAAGTTCGCGACGGATTTCTTCGCCTTGATGAGAACGGGTTTCTGGCCGGTGATGATGGACAGGTCGTTGACGACCGCGTCCAGGACTTTTGCGTTTTCTTTTGCTTCGCCGCAGGCGACATTGACTACGATCTTGTCGAGCTTCGGGATCTCCATGACGCTCTTGTAGCCGAATTTTTCCATGAGGGCGGGAGCAACTTCCGTCTTGTAGACGTCTTTCATTCTGGACATGATTTGACTCCCTCCTTACTCGAATTTCGCGCCGCACTTCTTGCAGACACGGTATTTCTTGCCGTCTTCTGTGGTGTGGCCGACGCGGGTCGCCTTGCCGCACTCGGGGCAGACCAGCTGGACTTTGTCAGCGTAAAGAGCGGATTCCGCCTTTACCAGGCCGCCGGTCTCGCCCATTCTGCGGGGCTTGACATGCTTCGTGATGATGTTGATGCCTTCGACAATGACCTTGCCCTCTTTCGGAGCGACCGCAAGGACTTTGCCTTTCTGGCCATGGTATTTGCCGTTGATGACAACAACTTCATCGCCGGTTTTAACATGAACTTTATTCATAAGTCTTGCTACCTCCGATTACAGTACTTCGGGGGCAAGGGAGAGGATCTTGGTGAATTCCTTACCTCTGAGTTCTCTTGCCACAGGCCCGAAAATACGTGTTCCTCTCGGGCTCTTATCTTCTTTGATAAGAACGGCTGCGTTTTCATCGAAGCGGATGTAAGTTCCGTCGTCTCTGCGCACGCCGTTGACAGTTCTGACAACAACTGCTCTCACTACTTCGCCTTTTTTGACACCGCCGCCGGGCGTTGCTTTCTTGACGGAAGCAACGATGACGTCGCCGATGTTGGCGTATCTCCTGTTCGTGCCGCCCAGGACTTTGATGCACATGATCTCTTTGGCACCAGAGTTGTCGGCGACCTTGAGGAGTGTCTGCTGCTGAATCACAGTAATTCCTCCTTATTTACTTCGCCTTCTCGATGATCTCGACGACGCGCCATCTCTTGTCTTTGGAAATGGGGCGGGTCTCCATCAGAAGGACACGGTCGCCTACACGGCACTCGTTGTTTTCATCGTGGGCTTTATATTTCACGGTGCGATTGACGATCTTCTTGTAAAGCGGGTGCTGGACCCTGTCGCGTACGGTCACGACGACCGTTTTATCCATTTTGTCGCTGCTGACGACACCGACGCGGGTTTTTCTAAGATTTCTTTCACTCATAGCTTACAAACCTCTCTTTCCGTTAGGCTTCCGTGCCGTGGAGTTCGATATCGCGCTGGATGGTCTTGATGCGGGCGATATCTTTTTTGACGGCACGAATGCGGGTCGGATTCTCCAGCTGGTTGATCGCCTGCTGGAAACGAAGTTTGAACAGCTCATCTTTGAGCTCGGAAAGCTTTGCGTCGAGTTCCGCGGCAGACAGCTCTCTAAGTTCCTGAGCTTTCATTACTCTTCACCATCCTCCTGATCTTTGACTACGAACTTGCACTTGATGGGAAGCTTGTTGGCGGCAAGGCGCATGGCCTCGCGGGCAACTTCTTCATCGACACCGGCGAGTTCGAACATGACTCTGCCGGGCTTGACAACGGCGACCCAGTATTCCACGGCGCCCTTACCTTTACCCATTCGGGTCTCGGCCGGAGTCTTGGTGATCGGCTTGTCAGGGAAGATCTTGATCCAGACCTGACCGCCACGTTTGATGTAACGGGTCATGGCGACACGGGCCGCTTCGATCTGAGCGGAAGTGATCCATGCCGGCTCCAGAGCGACGAGACCGTACTGGCCGTAAGTGACTTTGTTGCCTCTGGTGGCTTTGCCCTTCATGCGTCCGCGCTGGACTCTTCTGTACTTAACTCTTTTCGGCATCAACATTACTTGGCTCCCCCTTCCTGATTGTTGCGAGGTCTTCTGTTGCGGTTGTCCCGGCGATCCCGGTTGTCGCGGCGCGGTCTGCTGTCGCGGCGGTCGGTGCGGGTGTTCGCGTTGTCGTGGAGGACTTCGCCTTTGTAGATCCACACTTTAACTCCGATTCTCCCGTAAGTGGTAGCCGCTTCCACGAAGCCGTAGTCGATGTCGGCACGGATGGTCTGAAGCGGGATGGTACCTTCATGGTAGTGTTCGGAACGGGCGATCTCAGCGCCGCCGAGACGGCCGGAGACCTGGACTTTGATGCCCTTGGCACCCAGGCGCATCGTTCTGCCGATCGCCTGCTTGACAGCGCGTCTGTAGGAGACACGTCTCTCGAGCTGAGCGGCGATGTTCTCGGCAACGAGGGTGGCGTCGAGGTCGGGCTGTTTGATCTCCACGATGTTGATGGAGACAGGCTTGCCGAGCATCTTCTCGACTTCCGCTTTCAGCTTGTCGATCTCCGCGCCGCCGCGGCCGATGACGATGCCGGGTTTGGCACAATGGATGTTGATCCTGACACGTTTGGTGTCGCGCTCGATTTCAACCTTCGGAACGCCGGCCGCTTTCAGCCGGTCAAGAAGGAACTTTCTGAGCTTATAGTCTTCCACCAGGGTCGCGCCGAAATCTTTGTCTTCGGCATACCACCGGGATTCCCAGTCTTTGATGACGCCGACGCGCAGACCGGTGGGGTTTACTTTCTGTCCCATATTGTTACCTCCTCCGTTGGTTATTCGGCTTCCTTGAGCACGATGGTGATGTGGGATGTTCTCTTACGGATGATGTAAGCTCTTCCCTGCGCTCTCGGACGGATACGCTTCAGGGTGGGACCCTGGTTCACGTAGCACTCGGCAACGTAAAGCTTCGAGGTATCCATGTTCTTGTTCTCAGCGTTTGCCATTGCTGATTTGAGGACCTTCTCAAGGACTTCACACGCGGCTTTCGGTGTGTGCTTGAGGATGGCCATCGCTTTATCGGCCAGCTGGTTGCGGATGAGATCGAGGACGATCTGTACCTTGCGCGGCGCGATTCTCACGTAGGTTGCGGAGGCTTTAGCTTCCATTATTTACACACTCCTTCTTGTCAGCCTGATTTCGATCCCGAGTGACCCCGGAAGGTCCGTGTCGGTGCGAATTCGCCAAGTTTGTGTCCGACCATGTCCTCCGTTACATAAACCGGGACATGCTTGCGGCCATCGTGAACTGCGAAGGTATGACCAACGAAATCGGGGAAAATTGTGGAAGAACGGCTCCAGGTCTTGAGAACCTGCTTGTCACCGGTCTCGTTCATCTTCTGAACGCGGGCCAGCAGCTTCGGCTCTACGAAGGGGCCTTTTTTAGTACTTCTGCTCATGATCCTTTGCTCCTTTCACGATTATTTGCCGTTGCGACGTCTGACGATCATCTTATCGGACTTCTTGTTGCGTTTACGGGTCTTGTAGCCGAGGGCCGGTTTACCCCACGGGGTAACAGGGCCGGGACGGCCGATGGGCGATTTACCTTCACCACCGCCGTGCGGGTGGTCGTTCGGGTTCATGACAGAACCGCGGACGGTCGGGCGGATGCCCATGTGACGGGTGCGGCCCGCCTTACCGATCTTGACGTTCGCGTGGTCCGTGTTGCCGACCTGGCCGATGGTGGCCATGCAGATCTCGGGGACGTTGCGAAGCTCGCCGGAAGGCATGCGGAGAAGGGCGTAGCCGTTCTCGCGGGCCATGAGCTGAGCGGCGTTGCCGGCGGAACGGGCGAACTGGCCGCCGCGGCCGGGATAGAGCTCAACGTTGTGGACAAAGGTACCGACGGGGATGTTGACCAGCGGAAGGGCGTTGCCGGGCTTGATGTCAGCCTCGGGGCCGTTCTCGACCGTCATGCCGACCTTCAGGCCGACCGGTGCGAGGATGTATCTCTTCTCGCCGTCTTCATACTGGACAAGGGCGATGTTCGCGGAGCGGTTCGGGTCGTACTCGAGGGTGAGGACGGTGGCCGGGCAATCGAACTTGTCGCGCTTGAAGTCGATGATCCTGTATTTTCTGCGGTTCCCGCCGCCGCGGTGGCGGACGGTGATTCTTCCGTAACTGTTACGGCCGGAATGCTTGTTCAGCGGTTCCAGAAGGCTTCTCTCGGGAGCAACCTTGGACAGTTCGGAGTAATCGGTGACCGACATGTTTCTTGTGCCGTTGGTGGTCGGCTTAATAACTCTGATCGCCATTTCGATTCACACTCCTTATACCATACCCTCGAAGAACTCGATGGTCTTGGAGTCCTCGGTCAGGGTGACGATTGCTTTCTTCCAGGAAGCCTTGTAGCCTTCGAAACGGCCATACCGGCGTGTCTGGCCACGGACGTTCATGGTGTTGACTTTCTGGACCTGGACGCCGAAGAGTTCCTCGCACGCCTTCTTGATCTCGATCTTGTTGGCGTCCTTCGCGACGGCGAAGGTGTACTTCTTCATAGCGGTCTGGCCCATGGTCTCTTCCGTGATGATGGGGCGGAGGATGATGTCCTGTGCTGTCTTACTCATGCATATACCTCCTCAAGCTTCTCTACGGCTTCCTTCGCGATGACGACTTTGTCGGCGTTCACGAGGTCGTAGACGTTGATCGCATTGACCGGGCTCACTTTGACGCCGGCAATGTTTCTGGCGCTCTTGTAGACCACTTCGTCTTTCTCAGCGGTGATGATGAGGGTCTTCTTGGCAGCGCCGAGACCGTTCAGGGCCGCGACCATGTCCTTGGTCTTGATGGCGTCCATCTTCAGGCCGTCGACGACCTGGAAGGCGTCGCTCGCGACCTTGTCAGACAGCGCGGACTTCATGGCCAGCTGACGGACTTTCTTGTTGATGCTGAACCCGTAGCTGCGGGGCTTCGGGCCGAGGGCCACGCCGCCGTGTCTCCACTGCGGAGAGCGGGTGGAACCCTGTCTGGCGTGGCCGGTGCCCTTCTGTCTCCAGGGCTTTCTGCCGCCGCCTCTGACTTCTGCGCGTGTGAGGGTAGACTGATTACCCTGACGCTGGTTCGCCAGATAGTTGACCACGACGAGATGGACTGCGGACATGTTCGGCTCGATGCCGAAGATGCTGTCGTTCAGATCCATCTTTCCGGTCTCTTTCCCGGCAAAGCTGTAAACTTTTACGCTAGGCATGTCTTACTCCTCCTTACGCTTTGACTGTATCTTTCAGAATGACCACTCCGCCCTTCGGGCCCGGAACGGCGCCCTTGATGGCGATGAGGTTGTTCTCCGCGTCGACCTTGACGACGTCGAGATTCTGAATGGTGACGCGCTCGTGACCGAGATGACCGGCGAGCTTCTTGCCCTTGAACACGCGGGACGGATCGGAGCAGGCGCCCAGCGAACCGGCGTGTCTGGCGTTCGGGCCGGTACCGTGGGATTCCTTCAGGCGATGGAAGTTCCAGCGCTTGATGGCACCGGCGGTACCCTTACCCTTGCTCGTCCCGATGACATCGACTTTGTCACCAGCGGCGAATGTGTCTGCTTTCAGGACGTCCCCCACGTTCAGTTCGGAGATGTCGTCCAGGCGGAACTCGCGAAGCACTTTCTTCGGAGCTACGTCTGCCTTGTCAAAGTGGCCCTTGGCGGGCTTGTTGACTCTGCTGACCTTGACGTCCCCGAAGCCGAGCTGGACAGCGTCGTAGCCGTCGTTCTCGACGGTCTTCTTCTGGACGACCGGACAGGGACCTGCTTCGATGACGGTGACGGGGATGACGTTCCCGACTTCGTCAAAGAGCTGCGTCATACCGATTTTCTTACCGATAAGACCTTTCTGCATGATATTTTCCTCCTTTGGTTATTGGTTGGCGATGTGTCATCGTCAACATGACCGTTCGATGTTTCCTCTGAGATGGCTTACAGCTTGATCTCGATGTCAACACCGGCGGGAAGCTCAAGACCGGTCAGGGCTTCGATGGTTTTGGCCGAAGGTCTGATCACGTCGATGAGTCTCTTGTGGGTGCTCTGCTCAAACTGCTCGCGGCTGTCCTTGTACTTGTGGACGGCACGCAGGATGGTGACGACTTCCTTGTCGGTCGGCAGCGGCACGGGGCCGGATACCTTGGCGCCGGTACGTTTCGCGGTCTCCACGATCTTTTCGGCGGCGGTGTCGACGAGGTTGTGGTCGTAACCCTTCAGTCTGATGCGGACCTTTTCTTTTGCTGCTTTGTTCTGTGTTGCCATTGTTGTTTTCCTCCCTAAAGGTTGTAATGGCGGGCACTCTGTTTTCGCACCCTGTGAAATTTTTCAACACTCAGCCGGGTGTTTCCCTTTTCAGTATTGAAAAAACTCGGCGGCCTTTCGGCCTCCGGGTGGCGAGAAACAGTTGGCACAACGGACCCGTCTTGCAACCCTACGGGATTCCAGTGTACACATATTAGTTTCGCCCGGTTTAAAATCGGACATACTCCGCGGAAATTCCCCGTCTCAGTGGACGGCCACCTCCCGCATCATCGCATGACTCACGCAAATGGGCGCAGTTCGCCCTTTTCACGTGCCCCAAGATAGTATCATAAATATAAAGGCAATGCAAGAAAAATTTTGGCTTTTTTTACAAACTTTTTTGCCTTTTTTCGGCGGTTTTCACAAACATCCAAAATATAGCGGCGCCGGGCGTTCCGAGCACAAAATGTAGACCCCCGGTTGCGCCCGCAAAAAGAAGTTTATATAATGTAATAACGATAA
>JAGACE010000241.1 GCA_017614275.1 Clostridia bacterium
CAGCGCTTTCTCCGCGCCCTCCTCCTTCAGGAAATCGTAGGTGTCGGGGAACAGATAGCCTTCCAGGACGAAGACCCGGTTGTCCGGAGTGACGCCCTCGAACAGACGGTCATAGCCCTGGGGGATCTGCGTGCAGAGCGCCTCGAACTCGTCGGCGCTGCAGACGCCGTTCTCCTCCAGTTTCTCCGCGACTTCCAGCACCGTGATGCCCTCCGGGAACGTGACGGTGACGGTCTTTTCCGCCAGCGCCTTCTCGGCGGCCTCCTGCCGCACGGCCCGGCGATGGTTCCGGATGCCCAGCAGGCCTCCGAACAGCAGGGCGAGCAGCAGCACACCGGCGATGACGATGGTGAGGATCCTTCTCGTCTGGGATGATTTCTTGTAATTGGCCATGGCGGTCTCCTTACATGTGGTCCGGGACACTGACTTTCAGCATGGTGAGGACGTTGGCAAGCGTGGTCTTCACACACATGCAGAGGAACAGGCGCGCCTTGGTCAGCGCCTCGTCCTCCGAGTTCACCCGGCAGGAATTGTAGAATTTGTGGAACAGGGTGGCCAGTTCGGTGCAGTAGCGGGTCATGCGGGCGGGATCGTAGTGGTCCGCGGCCGTGATGACTTCCGCCGGCAGATCCGACAGATGGCGGATGAGCTCCCGCTCCTCGGGCGTCTTCAGCAGGATCAGGTCGTCGGCGGTGGCGCCGTCGAAGGTCCGGCCCTGCTCCTCCAGTTTCTTCAGGATGCTGCAGATGCGGGCGTGCGCGTACTGGCAGTAGTAGACCGGGTTCTGCGCGGTCTGCCGGATGGCGAGGTCCATGTCGAACTCCATCTCGGAGCCCGCTTCCCGGGTGTTGAACAGGAACCGGGAGGCGTCGATCGGGATGTCCTCCAGCAGGTCCACCAGCGTGATGGCGTTGCCGGTCCGCTTGGAGATCTTCACCGGCTCGCCGTCCGAGGTCAGCTTCACGAGCTGCATGAGGACCACGTCCAGCCGGTCGCCCCCGATGCCGAGGGCCTCCAGAGCGCCCTTCATCCGGGCCACGTGGCCGTGGTGGTCGGCGCCCCAGACGTCGACGGCTTTGTCGAAGCCGCGCGTGACGAGCTTGTTCCGGTGGTAGGCGATGTCCGCCGCGAAATAGGTCGGGTTGCCGTTGGCGCGGATGAGGACGTCGTCCTTCAGGTCCAGTTTCTCGATGTCCTTGTCGGACCTGCCGGCCGCCATCAGGATGCCGGTCTGGACCTCTGTGTTCTTATACCAGAGGGCGCCGTCCTGTTCGTAGGTCAGGCCCTTTGCCTTCAGTTCTTCGATGGTCTCCGTCACCTGGCCGCTCTCGTGGAGCGTGCTCTCATAGAACCAGGTGTCGTAGTGGATGCGGTACTTCTTCATGGCCGCCTGCATGCCGGCGATGTTCTTCGGCAGGGCGTAGTCCACGAGGGCCGCTCTGCGCTCTTCTTCGGGAGCGGTGCGATACTTGTCGCCCGTCTCGGCGATGAACGCTTCGGCCAGGTCGACGATGTCTTTGCCGTGATAGGAGTCCTCCGGGAGCGGGACGGCGTCCTCGCCCTCGAAGTGCTGGCGGTACCGCACGTCCAGAGACAGCGCGAACTTCTCGATCTGGTTGCCGGCGTCGTTGATATAGAACTCGCGGGAGACGTCGTAGCCGGCCCACTCGAGGACCGCCGCCAGGCAGTCGCCCAGGGCGCCGCCGCGGGCGTTGCCCATGTGGATGGGGCCCGTGGGGTTGGCCGACACGAATTCCACGTTCACCTTTTTGCCGGCGCCATAGTTGCTGCGGCCGTAGTCGGCCCCTTCCGCCGCGATGTCCCGCAGGATGTCTGCGTAGTAGCGGTCGTTCAGATAAAAGTTCATGAAGCCGGGGCCCGCCACTTCGGCGCGGTCGTAATACGTGCCGGACAGGTCCATCGCCTCCACGATGAGGGCCGCCGCTTTGGCCGGGGGCATGCGGAACACTTTCGCGTTCACCATGGCCACGTTCGCGGACAGGTCCCCGTTCTTCCGGTCGGCGGGGACTTCGATGTTGAAGTCCCGCAGTTCGCCCGCGGGCAGCTCGCCCCGCTCCGTAAGCGTTGCGATGGCGTCGGTCACCGCCGTCTTCAGTTGTGTCTTGGCTGTTTCCACCGTGTTTCCCATAATGTCAGAAGGTCTCCTTCACTGTGATGTGGAGTGTGTTGCGGGCGACAATGTCCCCGTCGTGATCGATCGTGTAAGAGAAGCGGAGTTCGCCGCCCTGCTCGTCCAGGTCGGCCTCCACCTGTTCCCCGGTGACGCCCAGGAGCAGCGTGCCGTACTCGGTCTCGTACGGACAGGAGTGCCGCCGGCCGGGTTCCACCGTCAGTTCGGTGGCGACCGGTCCGGTCCGGACGACGGACACCAGGGTGCTGCCGGTGCAGGTGAGGTGCGTGGTGCAGCCGGCCAGGTCTCCCTCGGCTTCCTCGTAGCGGAGGCAGAAGCCGTCTTCCGGGAAGGTCAGTTCCCCGAACACGATCTTCGTGCCCTCTCCGCGCTCCGCGCCGTAGTCGTGCTCGTCGCGGATGCGGAACATGTATTTCCGTGCCAAAGCGTCAGCCCCATTTCTCCTCGGCGAGCTGCAGCAGTCGGTCGCAGAGCTCTCC
>JAGACE010000242.1 GCA_017614275.1 Clostridia bacterium
ACTCAACCGGAACGGCACGGCGAAAGCCGACGACTGGACCTATCAGACCGACGAGCCCGACATCTTCGTCGGCGGCGACGTCTACACCGGTCCGAACTTCGCGATCCGCGCCATCGCAGCCGGCAAGGAAGGCGCCGAGTCGGTCCATCGCTACGTCTGGGAGGGCCACAGCTTGACACTCGGCCGTGTCCGGAGAGATAATTATCATTACCTGGACAAAGACAACATGGTCGTCTCCAGCTATGACCGCGGCATCCGTCAGGTCCCGGGCAAGGATCCCGAAAAGATCAAGTCCTTCTCTGACGAGCGCCTCACCTTCACGGAGGAACAGGTCAAAGCCGAAACGTCCCGCTGCCTGTCCTGCGGAGCCGCTCATGTGGACAAGAAGATCTGCATCGGCTGCGGCCTCTGCACGACCCGCTGCGAGTTCGACGCCATCCATCTGAGCAAACTCCCGGACGAGGAGTGCGCGGAAGGCGTGGTCTACGAGAAGATCATCCCGAAAGTCATCCAGGAAGAGGCAAAGAAAGTCAAACGCCTGGCCATCAAGAAGATCCGGGCATAAACAGGAGGAACTCCCATGCATGAGATCAGTGTGCTGAAAAAGGCGGTGGACCTCGCCGAAGAGGCCGCTGCGGAAAACGGCGTCGACAAGATCGCCTATATCACACTGGAAGTGGGAGAACTCTCCGGCTATCTGCCGATCTTCTTTGAGAAGTACTTTGAGATCGTCATCGAGGACCGCCCGATCTTCGACGGGGCAGAACTCCGCATCATCCGCCCGCGGGGCGAGGGGCTCTGCCTGGACTGCTACGCCATGTACAACATCATGGAGCACGAGGGCGCCTGCCCGAAATGCGGTTCCCGGAACAAGAAGGTCCTCGGGGGACAGCAGTTCGCGCTCAAGGACATCGGCTTTATCGAGATGACAGAGTAAGAAGCCCGGAGCGTGAGTCAAGCCAAAAGCTCCGTCTCGAGGCTTGCCATCCCGAACCGCGCGCCCCGCAGCACCAGCTGCTCCGGGCTGCCCCCAAGCCTCTCACCGGACTTTTGGCTTTCCCGAATCACACGAAAAAAGACCTCAGGAAGTTCCTGAGGTCTTTTCTTATGTCCTTATGGAGAGCTGCGCTTATTCAGCCGCATTCGCTTTCAGAGTGAGAGCCGACTTTTTGCGGGCAGCGTTGTTCTTGTGAAGAATGCCCTTGGCAGCGGCCTGATCGATCTTCTTGATCGCGACCTTCACCAGCTCGTCCTTGTCCGCAGCGTTCGTCTCGATGGCGATGTTCGCCTTTTTGATGGCGGTTTTCAGAGCAGACTTGGTAGACTTGTTTCTCTGAGCCTTCGTGTTGTTGACGAGAACACGTTTTTTCGCAGACTTGATATTCGGCATGTAGCGCACCTCCTTCTCGTTGTTACAGGCAAATATGATAGCATGGAACCGCCAAAAAAGCAATGCTTTTTTGGCGGCTCCTTCCGGACTTATTTTCCTGTGATCTTATTGACCTTTGCTTTGACTTCGTTTTTGGCGATTTTCACCGCACGTTTCGCCATGTAGGGGAGGATCGCCTTGGTCATGCCGTCCTCCGCCGTATACATCGCCGTGTTCTGCGGCATGTCGCGACGGATGCTGATGGCGTCGAATTCACAGCGCGTGGTGCAGAGCCCGCAACCGATGCAGCGGTTCCGGTCGACCGTGGTGGCGCCGCACTTGAGACAGCGGCCGGCCTCGATGCGGATCTGTTCTTCCGTGAAGGGAAGACGGAGGTCGTC
The DNA here is from genome assembly GCA_017614275.1 of Clostridia bacterium. GTDB lineage: Bacteria > Bacillota > Clostridia > Oscillospirales > Acutalibacteraceae > RUG420. The sequence goes on from JAGACE010000242.1 coordinate 1,771, forward strand.
GAAGGTGGCTGTCGCCTCTCCGGGCTTGAAGCCGGGCGCCTGACGCGGCGCATTGTCGTAGCTGTCGATGTAGATGTCATCCCGGTCGAGTTCGGGGAATTCGCGGAGGTTCCGTCCGAGTTTCATCTGCTGGCCCTCGTGGACGAAGCGATGCGCGGAGACCTGGAACTCGCGGCCGTCGGCGACCGCGTCGATGGCGAAGCGGGCGCCGTGGTTGATGTCGCCCGCGACAAAGATGTCGGGTGTCGCGGTCTGCAGGGTGACAGGATCTGCCACGGCCGTGCCGCCCGGGCGGAGTTCCACGTTCGTGCCTTTCAGCAGATCGCCCCAGACCGGCGCCTGACCGACGGACATGAGGATATTGTCGCAGTCGACGGTGATGGTGTCGTTCTCATCATACTGCGGCGCGAAACGATGGTTCGCATCGAACACGCTGGTGCATCTCTTGAGGACGAGGCCGGTGACCTTGCCGTTCTTGACGAGGATCTCCTTCGGGCCCCAGCCGTTGTTGACTTCGATGGATTCCTCTTTTGCCTCTTCCACTTCGTCCTTCGCGGCCGGCATCTCTTCGGGGGACTCCAGGCAGTACATCGCCACAGAATCGGAACCGGCGCGGATGGCGGTCCTGGCGACGTCGATGGCCACGTTGCCGCCGCCGATGACGACGGTCTTGCCGCTCAGAGCATCGCTCTTCGGGTCGGCGTTGACATTCCGCAGGAAGTCGACGCCGGAGACGGTGTACTCCTCGTTCGGGAGGCCGAGCGCGCGGCCGGTCTGCATGCCGATGGCGATGCAGAAGGCTTTGTAGCCCTGCGCACGGAGGTCGTCGAGGGTGATGTCTTTCCCGACTTCCACGCCGTACTTGAATTCCGCGCCCATGGCTTCGATGACGGCGATCTCTGCGTCGATGATGCTCTTGTCCAGACGATAGGTCGGGATGCCGTAGCGGAGCATGCCGCCGGGCTTGTCTTCCTTCTCAAAGACCGTGACGTCATAGCCGTTGAGGCGGCAGTAGTAAGCGGCGGAGAGTCCGGCGGGGCCGGCGCCGATGACGGCGACTTTGAAGTCCTCGCCCCACTCGGCCATATAGTCGTTCCCGCACTCGGGGATGTAGCGGTTCTCTTCCTTCAGCTCGAGGCCGGCGACGAACTTCTTGATCTCGTCGATGGCCACCGGGCGGTCGAGGGTGCCGCGGGTGCATCGCTCTTCGCATTTGCGGTTACAGATGGCGCCGCAGATGGCGGGCAGCGGGTTGTCCTGCTTGATGAGCTTCAGGGCGTCCAGATAACGGCCTTCGCCGGCCATGTTGATGTAACCCTGGACCGCGATGTGGGCGGGACAGGCGCCTTTACAGGGCGATGTGCCGGTCTCGTAGGTGTTGATCTTGCCGTCGTCCCGGTAATTGTGGTTCCATTTGTCGGGGCCCCACGGGGTCTCGTCCGGCAGAGGAGTCTTCGGATACTCGACCTGCGTGCCGTCCGCTCTGGGGAGCTTCTGGCCGAGTTTGGCGGCGCCGACCGGGCAGACTTCAACGCACTTGCCGCAGGCGACACACTTGTCCTTGTCGACGTGCGCGCGGTAGGCGGAGGCGGACATGTTCGGCGTGTTGAAGAGCTGCGAAGTCTTCAGCGCGTTGCAGGTGGTGTTCGGGCAGTTGCAGATGCCGACGATCTTGTCGGGGCCGTCGAGATTGGTGATCTGGTGGACGAAGCCGCGTTTTTCCGCGTTCTCGAGGACTTCCATGACGTCCTCATAGGAGCAGTAATACGCGTCCTTGCCGGTCTCGACCAGGTACTCTGCCATATCGCCGACCGCGATGCAGTAGTAGTCTTCCACGTCGCCCGCGCCTTCGCCGCGGATGCGCTGCTGACGCCGGCAGGAGCAGACGTCGAGGCAGTACTTGTCATACTTCTTGAGCCAGTAGCTGAGCCGCTCCTTGTCGATGGCGGTGCTGCTGCCGTCGAGCGCCTTTTCGACGGGGATGACATGCATGCCGAGCCCGCCGCCGCCGGGAGGTGCGAACCGCGCCGCTTTGCCGACGGGGACCATGGAGGCGTAGTGGAAGAACGTAGCGATCTCCGGATGCTCGTCCATGAGCTTGCCGGTCATCAGCATGTACTCGCCGGAGCCGACGACCCACTTCGGCACGAAGTACTGTTTCTCGTGGGCGGGGTTCTCCCGGTCGAACTCGATGAGGCCGTACGTGCAGATCTCCTCCGCCGCTGCCCGGGCGGCTTCCACGCTCATCCCGTTGCGTTCGGCGATCTGTTCCGCCGTGAACTTGTTGACACGCTTCTTCTCAAAGCTCAGCATGAACTTCAGCTGTTCCTTGTCCAGAAGGTGGTCGAGGAGCCAGACCTGCGGATCCCATTCCGGATGGATCTTCGCGTGGAAGTTGTCGATGTCGATGTCATCGGTGATCATGCGGACCAGCTTCAGGATGAGCTCTTCCTTCTCTTTGTCTTCGACCTTGTAATCGGTCGGCAGATAGTCGTTGTCGCACCAAAGATAGTCTTTGAATGCTTCCGGGGTGGGTAACGTTCTCATAGAATACCTCCTTATGCAGTTTTCTTTTCCCAAAATCATCAACTGTCGCGGTCCCTCCGGTCGGAACGGGACCGGCCGCCACAGTATTATTTCTGCAGGTAGACCCTGGTCTCATAGGGACGCAGGATGCATTTGTCCGACTTCACCGGCGCGTCTTTGTAGTTGCTGAGGAGCAGCTCGGCTTTCTTCAGTTTGAAGCCCTTCGGCGCCTCGAAGGTCGTTTTGCCGTCGTGGAAGGACGTGACGACCAGGGCGGTCGAACCTTTCAGGGTCCGCTCGTAGGCGAACACCTTTTTGTTCTTTCGGTCGATCTCTCTGTAGTCGCCTTTGACCAGGACGGGGTTCGCTTTCCGGACCTCGAACAGTTTCCTGTAGTAGTTCAGGATGGAGTCGGGGTCTTTGGCTTCGGTGTCCCGGTTGATGCGCTTGTAGTTCTTGTTGACGGAGAACCAGGGCGTGCCGGTGGTGAAGCCGGCGTTCTTCTTTTTGCTCCACTGGACCGGGGTGCGGGCGTTCTCGCGGCTCGTCTTGTTGGCGACCTTCAGATAGAAGCGGTCGGTGAAGCCGAGCTTCTTGAAAAGTTTTGCGTTGTTGAACGTGACGACGTCCTTGAAGTCGTCCAGACTCTTCAGCCGGTTGTTCAGCATGCCGAGTTCCTGGCCCTGGTAGACGAAGGGCGTGCCCTGCAGCAGGTAGGTGCAGGTGGCCAGGGCCTTGCCGCTCTCCTTCCAGTACTTCTCCGAGCCGTAGCGGGAGATGACGCGCGGGTGGTCGTGGTTCTCGATGTACAGGCAGTTCCACGCCTTCCCGTTGAGATTCTCCTGCCAGGAGGACAGGGCCTTCTTGAAACGGCGCAGGGAGAAGGGGAGGTGGATGGTATCTGTCATGAAGCAGTCGGCGTTCATGTGGTCGAAGGTGATCATCATGTCGAAGACCTTGTCCCTGCCGACCGTGAACTTCAGCGCGTCCTTGGCGCCGGTCATGGGGGACTCGGCCACCTGGATGCAGTCGTACTCATCGGCCACGGAGCGGTACTCCTTCAGGTACTCCATGAGGTGGGGCCCCTTGTTGTAGTGTTCGATGCCCGCGGCGATCGGAAGGGGGAAGCCGTTGGGCAGGCCCTCCCGCTTCGAGATGAACGTGATGACGTCCTCCCGGAAGCCGTCGACGCCCAGGTCCAGCCAGAAGCGCATGATGTTCTTGACTTCCTCGCGGACCTTCGGGTTGTCGTGGTTCAGGTCCGGCTGCTTTTCCGCGAACACGTGGAGGTAGTACTGGTCCACCGACTCCACGTATTTCCAGGCGCCGCCCTCGAACAGAGAGATCCAGTTGTTGGGGGGCTGCCGGTTGCCGTTTTTATCATATTTCGGGTCCCGCCAGATGTAGTAGTCGTGGTAGGGGTTCTCGCGCGATTTGCAGGCCTCCCGGAACCACTCGCACTCGTCGGAGGAATGGTTGACCACGAGGTCCATGAAGACCTTCATGCCCCGGCTGTGGGCCTCGTCCAGGATCTTTTTGAACAGGTCCAGATCGCCGTACTCGGGGTTGATGTCGTAGTAGTCCGCGATGTCGTAGCCGTAGTCCGCCTGGGGCGACGGATAGATGGGGGAGAACCAGATGGCGTTGCAGCCGAGGGAGCGGATGTAGTCCAGCTCCTCCAGCACGCCCCAGAGGTCCCCGATGCCGTCCCCGTTGCCGTCCTTGAAGGAGCGGCACCAGATCTGATAGACGACGAGGTCTTTGTACCAACTGTTGTCGAAATGTGCCATTGCGGGGTCTCCTTTACCGTCTTACCACCGGTTCTCCACGTACTCGCAGAAGGCGTACATGTCTTCGATGTGGAGGACCGTGCCGTCGTCCAGGGTGGCGGTGCCGCTCCACAGGCCGTGGACCTGATGGCTGTGCATCCGCATGACCAGGACGTTGAGGTCCATGTGGTGGTCATAGAAGGGCTTCATGGTCATGTCGAACCGGCCGTCTTCGGAGACGAAGTGCCAGGGCTCCATATACTTGTCGGGCTTCGGGAAGGTCTCCACGTCGACGGCGCCGAACTTGTGGGCCTTGCCGTCGTAGAAGATGCAGGTCTCCGTGGCGTTGGACTCATCGCCGATGGCCCAGGTGATCTCGAACCCGAAGAGATGGTCCTTGCCGTCCTCTCCCTTGAGCCAGGTGGAGCCGTTGCCCCAGTACCAGCAGAGTTTGTAGGGCGTGCAGACGCGGCCCCAGTCCAGGTTCGTAAAGCAGGTGTCTTTGGTGAAGGAGACCGTCTTGCCCTTGTACTGGAACGTGCCCTCTGTCGGCATGCAGTTCTGCTTGGTGGTCATGAAGTAGCGGTCTTTGTGGATCTTCTTCGGGAAGGGGAGGACCGTCGTGATGTTCTCGTGGTCTTCCAGGATGTCCATCTTGAAGTCCAGCTTCACATCGCCCCGCTCATACTGCAGATAACGGTAGGTGGCGGCCGTCAGGAACTTGAACTTCGCCTTGCCGATCTTCATCTCCACGGTGTTCGGCACATCGCCCTTCGGGGGCAGGACATACTTGTCTTTGCCGCCGAGGAAGACGTCCATGGTGTTGCAGAGGGTCTTGCCCTCTTTCAGGTCGACGAGGACCGCGGACACATAGCCGCCGAGGGAGATGTTGGCGAAGCTCAGCTGGACCATGTAATGCCCGTCGGAGAGCTGGTAGAAGTCCCACTCTTTCCGGCGCATGACATGCTTCACGCGATCGCGGTCGTAGTCGAAGACATTGTGCCGTGCCCAGCCGGGGGACAGCAGGGTGCCGTCCTCGGCCAGAAGGGTCGTCGGCTCTTTGTATTCCGTCTGTTTGCTGGGCTGTTTCCAGTCCTGCCAGGGGGTATAGGTACGTTTCATTCCGGGATCCTCCTTGTGATTTCGTTCCGATTCACTTCTATCATAGAACAATCGCTTCTAAAAAGGAACCCATGAGTTGGGTAGAATAGACAGAACTTTTTGATACAGGATTACATTATTATTGAAATGAGATAACAATAATGCTAAAGTATAAGTGTTAGGGTATGGTTAGACCAGAAAGGAGGAAGTCCTGTGTGTCTTTCTACGGTATATCGCAACGAGATCTCTGACGCCACCGCGCTCATGAGCAACGTCATGCTCGTGGAATGCGCCGGAGACAAGGTCATCCTGACCGATCTCATGGGACGGACCTGTGAAGTGGAGGGCTCTCTGCTGAAAGCTGATCTCACCGAAGGCTACGTCATTCTGAAAACCGCCTGATCGCTCAGGCTTCAACACTGTTTTGGGAAAAGGGTAACTATGGAAAAACAACCGAATACCACCATCATCGCTCTGGTCGGAAAGGGCGGCGTCGGCAAGACGTCCCTGTCGGCCATGACCGTCCGGCTGCTGTCGGAAGCATACCCGGACAAAAAGATATTGGCCATCGACGCTGACCCCGCGATCGGACTCTCCACCGCGCTCGGCGTCGATGTCGTGTCGACGGTAGACGACATCCGGAAGTCCTTCGTGCAGACCGTGGAAGACGGCAACAAGAACGCCGCCATCGAACTGCTCGGAGAGGCCAAGTACCAGATGTTCGACGCCCTCATCGAACTGGGCAACGTCTCCTTCCTGGCCATCGGCCGCCCGGAGAGCGCCGGATGCTACTGCAAAGTCAACGCCTACCTCAAAGAGATCATCTCCATGATCGCGGACCACTTCGACTACGTCGTCATCGACGGCGAAGCGGGCATCGAACAGGTCAATCGCCGCGTCATGGAAAAAGTGACACACCTCTTGCTCGTCTCCGACGGGAGCCGCAAGGGGTTACAGGTCGTGCAGACGATCCACCAGGTCGCCTCCGAGCTGGTCATGTTCGACAAAGCGGGGCTCATCGTCAACCGCATGCCGGACATGTCCCTGCTCGACCGGCTCGACTACGGCGATCTGAAACTGCTGGCCTGCATTCCGGACGACCGCGACATGGTCCTCAACGACCTCAACGGCGAAAGCGTGTTCTGTCTTCCGGAATCCTCAGGGATCTATCAAGGGTGTAAAAAAGCCCTTGTCGAATTGGGAATCATTTAAGGGAGGTTGTTTATGAAAGACCTGAAACATCTCATCTTCTTTGAGAATCTTCTGGAGGACTGCAACAACGAGCTCATCCAGAAAGCTCAGGTAGAGGGGAAAAAATGCATCGGTAACATGTGTTACCAGACGCCGGAAGTTCTGATGGAACTTGACGGGGTCTTTTCTGCCCGTCTCCGGGCGCCGCGTACC
>JAGACE010000243.1 GCA_017614275.1 Clostridia bacterium
CTACGGCGATGTGTCCCTGCTCCGGAAATCCTACCCCCTCATGAAAGACTGGGTGGACTTTGTGGACTCCGAAGATGAAGCGCGGCACAAAGACGGCAAACACTTCCTCTATGACTTCGGCTTCCAGTTCGGCGACTGGCTCGCCCTGGACGGCGCCACCGAACAGAGCCGCTTCGGCCGCACCGACAACTTCTATGTGGCCTCTATGTATTACTACGCCTCGACCTCTTATGTGGCAGACGCTGCAGAGGTCCTGGGGTACGCGGACGACGCGAAGACGTATCGCGACCGCGCCGCGCGCATCAAAGAAGCCATCCTTAACGAGTACTTCACAAAGACCGGGCGTCTGGCGGTAGAGACCCAGACCGGGTATCTCCTCGCTCTGAAGTTCGGCGTATATCATGATAAGCAAAAAGTCCTCGACGGGTTGAACGCCCGTTTTAAGCAGGACTGCTACCGTATCAAAGGCGGCTTCGTGGGCGCTACCGGCATGAACTGTGTGCTCGCGGAAAACGGCATGACCGACACCGCCTACGACTTCCTGCTCTTTGAAGGATTCCCGGGCTGGCTCCACTGCGTGGACCTCGGCGCTACCACCATCTGGGAACGCTGGAACTCCGTTCTGCCGGACGGCACCATCTCCGGCACGGAGATGAACTCCATGAACCACTATTCCTACGGCTCTGTCGTAGAATTCCTGTACCGCTACGCGATGGGCCTTCAGCCGACGTCGCCCGGGTTCCGGACGGTGCGTATCGCCCCGGCGCCGGACATCCGCCTCGGCCACCTCGAAGGGTCGTATGACTCCGCCTGTGGCAAGTATGTGTCCAACTGGACCATCCTTGACGACGGAAGCCTTTCGTTCCACATCGAAGTCCCCTTCGGTTGCACGGCGGAAGTGTGCCTGCCGGAACAGGAACCCTTCACGGTCGAAGCCGGCGTCTACGATTACACGGTCCGTCCCGAAAAGAATTACCGGGCCCTTTACTCCGCGAAGACCCGCTTCGAAGATCTCGTGAAAGATGAGCGGGCCGTCGCCGTGCTGAACGAGTGCATGCCGGGGTTCGTCGAGAGCCTCGACCGGACTGACAATGAATCCATGACCCGTTCGCTCGAAAGCGAGCTGGTCCGCACGACCATTTTCCGGCAGCCCAACGACCACATTCAAAAAGCCATTGCCGGTATATCTGTCATTGAAGAATAACGGGAGGAATCGAACGATGAAGCAAACAGTCAAGAAAAACGCGGCCATTCTACTGACTGCCGCTATCGTCCTGGTGTCCGTCTCTGTCTTTGGGGCATCTGCCAAGCAGGACCCTTCCGAAACAGAAGTGCTTCTTTCGAAAGGGGAGACGATGGTCGTGGAACCGGGCGAGACCTTGTCCATCCCCAAGGGCACCACATATGTCATTCCCACCGGCGCAGAACTTTGCGTCAAAGGGACCGTGGAAGGCGATGGTGCTGTCCGTGTCCGTCCCGGCGGACGCCTGTCCAAAGTCGAGAACGGAACGAAGACGTACTGGGTCGGTCCGAAGAGCGACATGGGGACGAAACAGAACCCGGTCGTGGCACTCGACAAAGGCGCAGTTGCTCTGAAGCAGAACAACCTGATCTTCTACAGCGGTATCATGTATGTTTCGAACAGTGCTTCTATTCCCTCCGATTTCACCTGGAAACTCCGTGATGAAGTCTTCCTGCTCTGGCAGGAGGGCGTCAAGACCGATGTCACTATCAAAGGATGCAAGTGCAATACGAACGCAACGCAGTATGCCTATGACAAGGTGGCGATGGGAGAAGGATCCTCCAACGAAGCGACCGGTTTTGAAGCCGGAGAGACTTACTGGTGGCAGCGGAATACGCTGGGCAAAGGCGCCTGGGTGAATTTCGATTACACCCAGATTATGGAAGACGCGTCTGACGCGCAGACTCTGATCAAGACTGTTGCCGGAAATCCCTCCATCGTCCAGACGCTCCTTCGCTGGAGCAAGAACAAAGATAACCACGCGGAACTCTCGACGGTTCCTGCTTGGACAGAGGCGGACGGTGAGCAGGTCAGCGACGTCGTCTATGACGACACCCGTGAGAAGCAGAACACTTTCGACCTCTACATTCCTGCTTCCGCTGAAAAGGGCGACGTGATCGGTCTCGTTGTCTGCTGTCACGGCGGCGGCTGGTCGTCCGGGAAAAAGGCGGATGAAGCGGCCCATTGCCGAATGTTTGCCCGTGCAGGTTATGCGACGATGACCATGGATTACCGCCTGTTCGATACGGAGACGAAGAACAGCGAAGGTCTTACGATGTACGACATGCTCGACGACATCGAGCACAGCATAAAGAAAGCCAAAGAGACCCTGACCGAAAAGGGCTATTCTGTCCAGAAGATGGCGCTTGCAGGGTACTCTGCCGGCGGCCATATGGCACTGCTCTACGGCTATGCCAGAGCGAACACGGCTCCACTGGAAGTCACCTGTATCCTCGACCAGTGCGGTCCTGTCACGCTCGACTATCGCCACTACCAGGAGTCCTATCTGAATCGGCTGTATGAAGGCGGCACCTGCGGTTATCTCGGAGACCGACTGGGGTATTCGGCAGAGGAGATCCGTACTCCGAACGCCGCCGTGAAACAGTACATCGCTGACTGCTCTCCGGTCACTTTCATAAACCATAACAGCGTCCCGACGCTGCTGCAGTATGCGGATTATGACTATCTGGTCTGTGGAAAAGAGCACAGCTCACTTCTCGAAGCGGCACTGAAGAAAAACGGCGTGCCCTACACCAGTATCCCGGCACCAAAGTCGGACCACCCGCTGGAACTGGATCGCCCGGCGGTGCAGAGATTCAACGAGACTGCCATCCGGTATTTGAATACTTATTTGAAATGAGAGGTGTCTCATGACCCTTTATGACCTGAAGACCCGGCATATGCACCGGGCCTTCGGCATCGATATGGTGCCGGAGTTTTCCTGGAAACTGAACAGTGGCGAAACCGATGTCCTGCAAAAAAACTACCGTATTGTCGTGCGGGATGAGCAGGATTCCATCGTCTGGGACAGCGGCATTGTGCAGAGCCGGCAGCAGAGTTTTGTCCTCTATGAGGGCGATGCGTTGTGTTCCCGTGGAATCTACACATGGACCGTAACGGTGGAAGACGACCGGGGCAAAGCGGCCTCCGCTTCTGAAACGTTCGAAATGGGGCTTCTGAAACGGGAGGACTGGTCCGCAAAATGGATCGGCAGTTCCCTTCCGGCAGGCCCCGCTGTCCGCTTTGACAAGACAGTCACACTCGGCGGCGCTCCGGTGGCAAAAGCAAGACTGTATGCCACGGCCTACGGCGTCTACCGGCTGACGGTCAACGGCACCCGCCCCGACGACCGGGAATTCGCACCGGAATTCACGACATACCAAAAACGGCTCTGCTATCAGACCTACGATGTCACGGAACTTCTTCGGGCAGGGAAGAACGAACTTTCCATGTATGTGGGTGACGGCTGGTATTTCAGTCCGCAGGCAGGTCCTGTGGAAGAACATCCGGTCGAACGACCTGCAGTCCTGCTGCAGCTGGAAGTCACCTACGAAAATGGTGACCAAGTGACCATTGGCACCGATGGCACGGAGACCTGCCGTACGGATTTCATTCTCTCCTCCGACATCTTCCAGGGAGAAGCACAGGACTTCACGCAGACCGATCACCCGGTCTCTCCGGTGGATCTGCCGGACCTGGCCTTCGATGTGCTACGCGCCCAGGCCATGCCGCCGGTCCGACCCATGAAGCTGCTTGCGCCGAAATGCATCTATGTCTCGCCCAAGGGGGAGACCATCGTCGACTTTGGCCAGCTGCTTGCCGGGAGAGCACGTATCGAACTACGCGAGCCGAAAGGGACAGAAATCACCCTCGAATACTTCGAGACGACCGATCGGGAAGGAAACTATCTCAATACGATGTATGCGCTCCAGAAGGACACGGTCCTCTCGAACGGGGAGCCGCTCTCCTATGAGGCACTGTTCACCTTCCATGGGTTTCGCTACATCCGAGTGACCGGGATCTCTGAACTTCGAGAAGAAGACATCATCGCCGTTTTGCTGACGACGGAAAAGGAAAATGCCGGGGACTTTATATCTTCCGACCCGCGGCTGAATCGGCTTTATCAAAATGTCCGCTGGTCTCAGTACAATAACATGATGTCGGTGCCCACCGACTGCCCCGGCAGGGAAAAGGGCGCTTACACCGGAGACCTGCTCATTTACTGCAGGACTGCACTTCTGAACGAAGCGGTCACGCCGTTCCTTTCGAACTGGATGCGGAACGTGGCGGACGATCAGAAAGACAGCGGCGTCGTGACCATCACGGCTCCTTATACCAAACTTTACAACACCCTCATGACGAACCTTACTGCCTCCTTTGGCGACACAGAACTGACCGGTGTCGCAGGTTGGAGCGATGCCGCGGTCTGGGTCCCATATGCGATGTATCAGGTGACCGGAAATACCCTTGTCCTTCAGGAGTATTACACGGTCATGAAACGGTGGACCGACTGGATCATCCGGAGAGCGGGTGAAAGCCGACTCTGGAACACCGGGTTCCATTTTGGAGAATGGCTCATCCCAAGCCAGAAGGCAGGGCACGGTGAAGAGTTCGAAGCAGCGAAACACAGCAGTCAGTATACAGCGCCGTTCTTTGGGTTCCGCACCGTTTCCATGATGGCGGAGATCGCACAGACGCTCGGCACGGGCGATGCGTCCTACTATGAGCAGATCGCCACGGAAATGAAGGAGGCAATCGAGAGGGAGATCTTCCGCAAAAATCAACTACCGACGGAACTGATGGGGGCGCATGTCCTGGCGTTCGCGTTCGGTCTGGTTCCTGAGGATCTGCGGGATGATTATAAAGAAAGGCTCCTTCGCCTCATCGACGTGCATGATGGATGCCTTGATACCGGGTTCCTCGCGACACCGTTTCTTCTGGATGTCCTCTGTGACCTCGGGGAGACCGCGCTGGCGCATGACCTGCTCTGGAACGACCGGCAGCCGTCCTGGCTGTATGAAGTTGACCATGGTGCTACCGCCATCTGGGAGGCCTGGGACGCCGACGAGGCGATGGACTCCGGACGTGTGGTCAGTTTCCAGCATTACGCCTTTGGTTGTGTGGATGACTGGATGTGCCGGCACATCGCTGGAATCAGCAGCGAAACTCCTGGGTACCGCCATCTTGTCATTACTCCGGAACCGGATGAACGTCTGACTTCTTTCGAACGGACCTTTGAGAGCGAAGCCGGAACGGTCAGGGTCCTTCGAGACGGTGACCGGCTGACCGTTACGGTGCCTTGCAATGCTACGGCGACGATCACCTGGAACGGCACGACCACGGAAGTGGGGAGCGGGGTCTACAATTTTTTATGATGAGTACCCAATTTTTCATGATGCAGTTTTTTGTGCTTTTCCATACAATAGAGTCGACATGAGACGGAATCCCTGGGGAAAGGAAGAATGAACATGAAAAAGAAACTTCTGAGCCTGCTTCTGGCAATGGCGATGATCCTGCCTGTGGCGATGAGCACCATGGCCTCTGCCAAGGCAACGACGCTCACCGAAAGCAGAACCATCACGGACACGCTGACGGTCAAAGAAGGAGAGACCCTGACCATTCCGGAAGGCGTCGTCCTGACGCTGGCCCCCGGCGCGGTCCTGAATATCGACGGCGATGTGGACCTCCAGGGAAAAATCAAAGTCCAGAACGGTGCCAAAGTCACCGGCAACCTCTACGGCATGACCAAAAAGCTGGTTGGCAAGGCGTCGGACATCGGCACGAAAGACGCGCCGGTCATCGCCATTGCCGAGGGCACGGTCGTTCTGACGGCGAACAAAGTCCTGTTCCGCACCGGCCTTTACAAAATGGCCCGCAACGCGAACTTCCCGGACGACGTCCTCTGGAAGACCGACCACGAAGTGTTCCTCGAATACCTCGACAACGTCAAGGTCAATGTCAAAATCAAAGGGCCGAAGACCGACACCGAAGACACGAAATACAACTACGCGAAACTCGAGTTCCACGAGGGCGCGACCAACAGTAAACTGAACTGCAAGTCCGGCAAGATCTACTGGTGGCTCCGCTCCAGAACGGACCAGAAGAGTTCCTGGATGTACTTCGACTATGCGGCGCTGCTGCAGATCAAGCACATCATCCCGAACATCATCGACGACCCGTCTTATCTGAAGGCGGCGGCTCTGACCGAGCCTACCTGGTCTGACTGCATGGAAGTCAATAATACAAGCTCCACGGAGCCAAACTGGTCTTCTAAAGACGGGACCCGCATCAATGACATCGTCTACGATGACAGCAGAGACGAGGAGAACAGTTTTGACCTCTTCATTCCGAAGAGCGCGTCCAAGACGAAAACAAACGGGGTCATGCTGTTCATCCACGGCGGCGGCTGGTCTGACGGGGAGAAGTCCGACATGGCTTACCTTGCCAAGCGATTCGCCCGCAAAGGGTACATCACTGCCACGCTGGACTACCGTCTGTTCCCGACCAACGTCAGCTACATGCTCGGTAGCCGTGCCGACTTCACGATGGATGCCCTGATGGATGACGTGAACAACTGTGTGAAGACCATCAAGTCCGTCCTGGACGAGAAAGGTTATCCGGCAGAAAGCCTCGGCCTTTGCGGTTACTCGGCCGGCGGACACATGGCGCTGTTGTACGCTTACCGCGACGCGGCAAAATCCGCGATCCCCGTCAAGTGTGTCTTCTCCATGTGCGGCCCTGTGGACATGCATGTGAAGACGTATACCGGCGTCGAATGGGCGGCAGACCTGCCCGGCGGAAAAGAGGGCTATCTCGGCATGTATACGAGTCTGTCCGAAGAACAGATGGCAAACCCCACGGCCGAGGAAGAACAGTGGCTGCAGCATCTGTCTCCGGCTTACCAAGTAGGTGCGAACAGCGTCCCAACCGTCATGCTCTACGGCGACTATGACCGCACCATCGGTCTCGGACATGCGCCGCTTTTAGACAGCAAGCTGACACAGTACGGCGTTACCCATGAGTACTATCGCGCCCGCAAGTCTGACCACCCGCTGGAACTCGACCATCAGACCGTTCTGGACTTTATGGCGGCCATGGAACGGTATGCCAACTGCTATCTGAAATAAAGGGGAAATGAATATGAAACAGTCGTTCAAAAAACTGACGGCGGCTCTGATGGCGGTCCTCATGATGACGGCATTGCTGGTGACTCCGGCATCCGCCGCATCCGCGAAAACGGACAGCAAGGAAGCGCTGTATCCGGTGACCGACCCGCTGATCGACGTCACCTTCAAGGCGGTCGATCTCTTCACAGAGGCGCTGAATGCTGCGGCGGGTATCTCCGAGACCTGGTCAGAAGAAGACGGTCAGTGCATCGAAAACATCTCCTATGGAAAGCGCGGCCGGAACGTCTATGACCTCTATGTCCCGAAGGGGCTTGACAAGAGCAAGTCGCAGGGCGCCATCCTCTTCATCCACGGTGGCGCCTGGACCCAAGGGTCCAAGAGCAACATGAGTGCCATCGCCCGCACCTTTGCCAAGAAGGGGTACATCACCGCCACCATGAGCTATGACCTGCTTCCGGACTCTTCCGGCGTGGCAAAGGTCCTCGGCTCTGACGTCGTGTCCCACGGCCAGGGCAGCAAAGCGAACGCCACCATCTATGACATCCTGGGCGATGTGAAAAAGTGCATCCGCTCCATGAAGCAGGAGACCAAAGCCCTTGGCTACAACGTGAACAGCCTTGCACTGTCCGGTGTTTCGGCAGGCTCGCATATCTCCCTGCTCTTCGCGTACGGCAAGGCGGACAAGTCTGCCATCCCGATCAAATGCGCGTTCGTGCTGACCGCACCGTCCGGATTTTATAAAGATTCCTTCGACAACATGTCCGTCGCGGAAACGGCTTCGTATGCAGCCCTCTGCTCCGGCACCGGCATGACGGAAGCGAAACTTCAAAACCCCAACGCGAAACAGAAGAAGATCCTCGACTCCATTTCGCCGGTCTCCATGGTGAACCGCAACACGATCCCGACCTATTTCGGTTACGCTGGAAAGGACACGACCATCGGGACGGCTCACTGGAACAAATTCGAACCGGTCCTGAACAAGTACGGCGTACCGCACGACGTCATCTGGTTCCCGAACAGCGACCATACACTGCTCTCGGACCCCGGCGTCATGGACCAGTACCTGAACGGCGCCACCGACTGGCTGGCAAAATACATGTAACAGAAAAACGAGACCCGTGGCGGGTCTCGTTTTTTGATTCAAAGAATGGTGTCCGGTGCATTCCGGTACTGGATGGGCGTTTTCCCGACCTTCTTCTTGAACAGGTAGTTGAAGTTGTTGATGTCGTGGATGCCCACCGAGTGCGCGATCTTGTTGGCGGGAAGGCTCGTGGTCTTCAGTAAGATCTTGGCCTGGTCGATGCGCATGCGGATGAGATAGTCATGGGGAGAGAAGCCGGTATACCGCTTGAACTCTTTGGAAAAATGGTATTTGGACGTGTTCGTCATCTCCGCCATCTTGTCGAGGGAGATGTCCTCGGTATAATGGTTTTCCATGAACACGATGACGTTCTGGATAGCTTCCGGCACATCGCCTCTCGAAATGTTGAAGTTGGAGTTCTTGACGACGAGGTATAGCAGCATGCCCTCGATGGCGTGGGACGCCCGCAGGTCCCGCTGGACACTGGGAGAGGCGTAGATGCTGATGACCTGTTCGAGGTTGCGGTGGAACCGCTCGTCGGTGCCTTCATGGAAGGCGAGGTTCCCGGTGGCTTCATACTCCGAATACATGTACTCGGCAAAGGGGCCGTTGAAATGGAAGACTCCGACGTCCCAGTTCTGCACCGCTTCGTAGTAGTGGGGACGGACGCAGCTGATGAATGCGCCGTCGCCTTTTTTCAGAGTATACGTTTTCCCTTCGTACTCCAGTTTCCCTTCTCCGTCATAGGTGTAGAGGAGCAGGTAGGAATGGAAGTCCTTGCGGCGGGTGTAGGACCCTTTCTCATAGTGAAAGATGGCGAAGGACTGGGCGGAAAAGAGGTTGTTCTGCGCGAATTCCGTAATGGGAGGCAGACGGAAGGTGTCCACGCCGCCGGAGAGGACGAACTCCGAGTTCGACAGGTTCTCCCGCGTCGTTTTTCCGGAGAAGTCCGGCTTCTTATACGTCTGTTCCGAAAGCATGCGCGACGTCAGCGGCATGGTCGTACGGGTCTTCGTAAACGTGATGTTGTCGAACATGGAAACACCTCCTTGCAACAATATTTTATGATAAAAAAGATGAAAGTTCAATAGGCTGGCGGTTTCGGCTTGCAAATGAGGACATTTTTTTAGTTAAAAGCAGACCTGTATCCAAACTGGGGGAAAGAGTATAATGCA
>JAGACE010000244.1 GCA_017614275.1 Clostridia bacterium
ACGCCACCTACATCGGCACGGTCATCCACGAACTGTCCCACGCGACGTTCGCGCTCCTGACCGGAGCGAAGGTGGAGAAGATCACACTGATCCCGCACGGGACCACGCTCGGCAGCGTGGAGTACACGCCCCGGGGCAACAAGTTCTTCAAAGGGCTGCAGATGAGCCTGAGTTCCATCGCCCCGACCCTCGTCGGCACGCTCCTGCTGTTCCTGATGTTCACGAAGGTGCACCCGCTGCTGACCGAGGCCTGGCACTATGTGCTCTTCTATTATCTGGCCCTCAGCATCCTGTTCCACATGGATCTGAGCCTCCAGGACCTGCGCAATTTCTTCCAGGGATTTCTGCCGTTCCTTGCGTTCTCGTTCCTCGTGACCGCCGCCTTCGTGGCCATCGTCGGAACGGACGCCATCCACGACTGGGCCCTGCAGGTGCAGGAACAGTACGCCACCCAAGCCACCCCGGCATTCCAAACATGAACAGCCGCCCTCTGACGAGGACGGCTGTTGGTTCGTGTTGGGTCACTTTTTGGATCGGATCTTGTTGACCGCCCAGACGATGAGGCAGGCAAAGATGAAAGCGACCAGAATGCCGGAGATCATCCCGGCGGGCTTGTCCATGCCGACGACGCCGAGAACGATGGAACCGAGCGCCGAGCCGCACAGGCCGAGGAGCAGGTTCTGCCAGGTCGGCATATCGACTTTCATGACCTTTTCGGCCAGCCAGCCGGCCAGGACACCAACGATGATCGTAGCTAAGAATCCCATAAGATCCTCCTTTCAAAACTCTCGAAAAAGGGCCTTTGCTTAACCATTCTTATTATACACCGAATTCTTAAAATATGTTAAAATGAAAAAGAAATCAAGAAGAGGTGAGACGAGGGAAATGAGCGAATACGTCAACGTGGAACGGTACCGGGACACCCTGTCGAAAGCCATTCAGTGCAGGACGGTCTCTCATCTGGATGAGTCGCAGACCGACTGGGCGGAGTTCGACAAACTCCACGCCCTGTTCGAAGCGGCCTATCCGCTGGTCCACAAGACTCTGAAAAAAGAAGTCATCGGGAAAGCGGGACTGCTGTACACCTGGCAGGGCACGGACCCGAGCCTCAAGCCCATCGCCCTTCTCGGGCACCAGGACGTCGTCCCTGTCCCGGAGGAGACGGAAGGGGACTGGACCTATCCGCCGTTTTCCGGCGCCATCGCGGACGGCTGCCTCTGGGGACGAGGCGCTGTGGACATGAAAGACCATGTGGTCGCGGTCCTCGAAAGCGTGGAGACCCTGCTGGAAGAGGGCTATGTGCCGACGCGCACCGTCCTGCTGCTCTTCGGCTACAACGAAGAACTCGTGAACAACGAAGACGCCGCCGCGGTCCTGCTGGCGAACACCCTGAAGGAACGGGGCATCCGGCTGGAGAGCGTCCTGGATGAAGGTGGGGGCGTCCCGTATCTGCGGATCCCGGGCGTCATCCGGAAAGACCTGTCCATCGTCGGCATCGCGGAAAAGGGCTACAGCGATTTCAAACTGACCGTGGAGTCCGCCGGAGGGCACTCGGCGTCTCCGCCGGCGCACACGGCCGTCGGCATCCTGGCGAAGGCCGTCACCCGGGTGGAAAAGCATCCGTTCCCCGCGAAGATGACCCCGCAGATCGACATGCTGCTGGACAAACTCTTCGTCAGCCTGGACTTCCCGACAAGGATCCTCGGCAAGGGACTGGACCTGATCCGTCCCGCCCTCCGACCCGTCCTGGCCCTCATCCCGCCGACAGCGTCTATGATGCACACCACCACGTCCGTCACCATGGCGTCCGGCAGCCCGCAGGCCAACGTCCTGCCGCAGGTGGCAACGGCCACCATCAACGTGCGCATCCTGCCGGGACAGACCATGGACGATGTGAAGCGCCACCTGGAGCGGGTCATCCGCGACCGACGCGTCAAGGTGGAATGTGTGGGCGGGAGCGACCCTGCTCCCATGTCGGCCACCGACACCCCGACCTTCCGCGCCATCGACGAGATCACCACGGAACTGTTCGAGAAGTCCGTCACCGTGCCCTTCATGGTCATGGGCGCCACGGACGCGCGGCACTACCGCATCGTGTGCGATCAGCTGTACCGATACTCGCCGTTCAACATCCCGCCGAACATCTTCCTTCTGTTCCACTCCACCAACGAACGCATCACCCTCGACAGCATGGAGAAGGCCGTCGCGTTCTTCAAGAAGTACATCAAGACACTCACCTGACAGGAAAGGATTCAAAGGTGTGTTATGGAACCTAACGTCAATCAAACCGAAGAAAAACTGACCGTCGGTCAGAAGCTTGCCGGCCTGTCCGGCGCCCTGCTGACGCTGTGGCAGCTCGTGAAATTCATGGGCGTCGGCGGCGCCGGCGGGATCATCCAGGCCATCCTGCAGTATGTGTTCCCGGTCTTCTTCGACCGCTTCACCACGACACTGCCGGACTGGCTGGACTTCCTGTACCGGGAAGACACCCTGTTCGACACGAACACGGCCGCCGGGGCCGCGGACGCCGCGAAGTACATCGTGGACGGCACCGTGACCTGGGGCTATGTGCTGCCGTTCTTCCTGGCCAACATCATCGCGAACATCTTCTGCTACATCATGAACAAGAAGTACACCTTCAAGTCGTCCGCTCCGCGGTGGCACTTCGTGCTGTACTTCGTCATCATGGTCCTGACCATCGTGTTCGTCACCTGGATGCAGGGCGCGCTGTACCCGCTGCTCATCCGCGCTCCGTGGGACTGGATGCACTCGCTGGCCCGTCTGCTGCTGCTCATCCCGTGCGGCATCGTCCAGACCATCGTGTTCTTCATCGCGCAGAAGCTGCTCCTGCCGCCGGACCCTGAACTGGTGGAGGAGAGCAAGGCAAAGGCCGACGCCCGCGCCGCGTCCAAAGAATAAAACGAAACGAAAAGGAGCAGACTCAACCAACGGTTTGTTCCTTTTCCTTTCTCCCGCATCTATGATAAAAGCGAAAGGAGGGTCTTTTTGTGGATCAGAAAAAGATTGGGCAGTTCATCGCCCAATGCCGCAGAGAAAAAGTCCTGACACAATTCCAGCTGGGAGAGATGCTGGGCATCACGGACCGGGCCGTCTCCAAATGGGAACGGGGCCTGTCCCTGCCTGACGCGTCCATCATGCAGGAACTGTGTGACATCCTTGGGATCAGCATCAACGAATTGTTTACGGGAGAGAGGTTGCCACTTATGGATGATTACAACAAAAAAGCAGAAGAAAACCTTCTGGAGATGAAACGAAGGGAGGAGGAACAGAACCGGCAGATGCTCTGGATGGAAGACGTCGTTCTTATGATGAGCATCTCCACGCTGGTCTATGTGACCACATCACTTTACACGCAGGAGAAGACACAGAAGCCAAATCGCATCTCCTTCAAGGAGATCCGCGAGAACCCGGAGGTCCTCCTGCCGTTCGCCGGCTCCCTGGCCGGCCTCTGGGTCGCCGGACATCTGGAGCGGACGGCCGGGTATTACAAATGCGAACACTGCGGATACGAGTTCGTGCCCGAGCCCGGAGCGTTTTTTGCCGCGCCGCACTTCGGCCGCACCCACAAAATGACCTGCCCGCACTGCGGCAAAAAGTCCTGGATGAAGAAGATCCTCGTCAAGGACGACTGAACAAAAAAAGAAAAGCCGTTCCGATGTTCGGAACGGCTTTTTTATTGTGCGATCAGACGTCGTACAGATCCCGCATGTAGTTGCGGATCTGTTCTCGGGAATAGGTCTTTCCCTGATAAAAGGTCTGGTGGAACATCTCCAGGAATCCGTTGATATAAGTGCCGAACAGGACTTCATACGGGAAGTCAAAGTTCTTGTCCCGGGTGCAGTTCCTGGCGAGGATCTGGCCGATCTCCGTGGCCACTTCTTTCAACAGCTGATACAGAGCGCCGTTGGGCGGATTGTGCGCGGCGACTTTTCGGAGCATCCCTTTGTGCTGATCCATGAAGTCGCAGACGCGCTCCGCGGCCAGGTCGATGTTGTCATAGTGGTTCATGACGAGGTCCATTTCCGGGTAGTACTCGTAAAACGTTTTATAGAACGCCCAGCGGAACACGTCATATTTGTCGTCGAAATAGTTGTAGAACGTGGAGTGGGGGATCAGGCTTGCACGGCAGATCTCACGCACCGTGATGTCTTCGAAGCTCTTTTTGGAGAGCAGCAGGAAAAACGTCCCGACGATGAGTTTCGTGGTCCGTTTCTGCGATGTGCTCAGTTCTGTACGATAGTCCAGTTTCATCTCGATCCCCCAAAATAAGGTTTCCCGAAAGTACGGTTCTATTCTAATCTCTTTTTCCAATAAAAGCAATAAATCGGAGCCGGTGACACCGTTTGGACGGATATGCGTAATGTGTCCAAATCTGGAAACATAAGGCGATTTATCGCAAGACATCGTTTAAGTTTTAACGCATAATAGAGGTTGGTTCGTATTAACAAAAAGTTCGAAAAGGAACATGAAAAAGGAGGCAAAATCACAATGAAAGAACTGGAAAAAACCGTACACGGTGCGCCGAACCTGATGGACCTCACTCAGGAAGAACTTCTGGAGTATTACAAGACTCTTGAGGCACCGACTCTGGACGAGTTCCAGGGCGAGTTCCACAGCACGAAGCTCAGCCATCACAGCAGACGTGACTACTGGGAGTGGCGCCTGACCTGCGACAATCCCCTGCTGAACGCGGAATGGGTCGGCAAAGCGTTCCGTAAGATCGACGATGAGCACGGCACCGGTTACAACCTGTTCCGGAACACGAAGGGCAAGCTCTATCAGGACGGCCCGATGTACACCTGCATCGCCCCGTCCCGCTATGACGGCAAACCTTCTTATACGCTGATCTACGGCGGCTACAAGTCGATGATCACCTTCACGCAGATGGTCGACGAAGTCAGAAAGGTCTGCGACGGCACCTATCTTCTGATCGGCACCTACAGAGGCGTCTTCAAGGGAGCCAAGATGAGGCCTCACTTCTGGCTCATCGAGGGCCCGTATCAGGCCTATCGCGGCGACTGCCCGCACAAAGAGAGAAAGTTCAAGATCGAGAAAGAGATCCCGAACTACAAGAAGAACATCAAGAAGATGCAGAAGGCGAAATAAGAGGGGAAACTATGACTTACGAAAAACTCTTCAGCCCCTGTAAGATCGGCAATGTCGAGATCAAAAACCGTATCGTCATGGTGCCGATGGGCGTGGATGAAGCGGAACCGAACGGCAAAGTCGGCGACCGCTGGAAAGAATACTTCG
>JAGACE010000245.1 GCA_017614275.1 Clostridia bacterium
AGCGCCGAAAAAAGGCAACCTCATTTTCTGTTTTTAGGAAATGTGATTGCCTTTCTATCCTTTTCAAAGAAAAGGGCAGGGATTACAATAGAAATGGACCGAATTGATTCGATCGAGGAGGGGCAGGTATGGCGAAGAAAGTGGCGCTGGTCACCGGCGGCACGTCCGGGATCGGGCTGGAGACGGCCAGAACTCTGAAGAAAAAAGGATATACTGTGTATGAGATGTCCCGGCGCGCGGACGGCGCGAAAGGGCTGCGGCATCTGCAGGCCGACGTGACCGACGAGGCGCAGGTGCGCGCCGCGGTGGGAGAGGTGTTTTCCAACGAAGGGCACATCGACCTGCTGGTCAACAATGCCGGCTTCGGTATTTCGGGCGCCATCGAGTTCACCGAACTGGAAGAGGCGAAGAAGCAGCTCGACGTCAACTTCTTCGGCGTGGTGAATGTGACCAAAGCAGTCCTGCCCGCGATGCGAGAGCGGGGCAGGGGGCGCATCGTGAATCTGAGTTCGGTCGCATCGCCCATCGCCATCCCGTTCCAGGCGTATTACTCGGCTTCCAAGGCGGCCATCCAGTCCTACTCTATGGCGCTGCTCAACGAGGTGCGGCCGTACGGAATCAGCGTCACCTGCATTTTGCCGGGAGACATCGCCACCGGTTTTACCGCTGCGCGCGAAAAAAGCATTGTCGGGGACGATGTATACGAAGGCCGCATCAGCAAGTCGGTGGCGGTCATGGAGCGCGATGAACAGAACGGGATCTCTCCGAAGACGGCCGGGAAGTTCATCGCAAAGAAGGCCGCGAAACGCAACCCAAAACCGCTGTATGTCATCGGCGGCCAGTACCGCGTGTTCGTTCTGCTCACACGGATCGTCCCGACCCGGTTCCTCTACTACATTGTCGGAAAACTGTATGGCTGAGAGGTGCTTGCTTCTTTTCGGCAAGAGAAGTATACTTACGGGAGACATTTCTGAAACAGACCGAAAGGAAAGTATAGATCCATGAATTATTATTCGGAAAAACTGGCAAAGTTTCTGAAGAAGTCTTCCGAGAAGGCTGTGGAAGCGGCCAAGAATTTTGACGCCGACCAGTTTGTCGTCGACGCCGACAAGTTCCTCGACGGCGTCGTGCTGAAGACCGGGGAACTCGTGGACAAGGCCAAAGACCTCACGGTGGAGGACGTCCAGACCGCCGGCAAAGCGGCGGTGGAAAAAGTGAAGAACTTCGACCGCGAGGATTTGAACCTCGACGTCCCGGCCACCATCCCGAAGGTGCTGGCCATCCAGTCGAACGTCATCGACCGCGAGGAATTCCTGAGCGAGGCGATCGGAGACTACATTTCGGAAGACATGGCGCGCATCGCCATAGAACAGGATACGAAGAAGGCCGGCATCCGCCGCAAACTGGTGGACACTATTGCCGGTCAGATCATCAACGCGGAAGTCAACAAGGCCTCCGGCATCTCCCTGGCGGCCGGTTCCACCTGGGCCACCCTGCCGGCGGACATCGTCCAGTACTTCGGCTTCGTGCTGCGCATCGTCCAGAAGCTGTCGTACCTCTACGGTGGCAAGGCCCTTGACCTGACCATCGAAGACGGGAAACTCGTCGACGAAAAATCCGCCAATGAACTCGTCCGCCTCATCGGCATCATGTTCGACGCGAACGAAGCCGAGAAGGACATCGGCGCCAAGATGGGCAAGCTGACTCTGGCCAAAGGCGTCGTGGCGCCCGTGCCGGTCCTCGGCAGCGTCCTCTCCGGCGGCCTGACCTACGCCACCCTCCGCCCGTACGCGGAACGTCTGCGAGACGTCCTCTCCGAGCAGTTCGAACCCGGCAGTCTTACAACGACAGAATAAAGAATAATCCCCCGCGGGAGCGGGGGATTATTTATTCTTATTCTTCAGTGGCCGGCAGGCTGCAGGCTCTCTTCATGATGTCGAAGAAGAAGCTGTAGTAGGCGAAGATCGGTTCGCCGACGCCCATGTAGGACATGTGGTGCTTCTGCTCGACGGGCATCTGGATCCAGATGCCGGGCTCGATGTTCTCTTCGCCGTCATAGTCCTTGAAAGGCTCGCCCTGCGGGTGCGGGGCCACGCGGGTGTTGACCAGACCGTCGTTCGGGAACCAGGACTCGTCCGTAATACCCTTCGCGGGGTTGAGGTACCTGCCCTCGAAGTTCGCGAAGTACGCCATGGGGCCGAAGGTGCCGGCCACAGCCTCGCGCTCTTTGGAGCCGGCGATGGGCTTGGTCGTATCGCCCGAGTAAGTGAAGTAATAGATGTTCGGCTTCGGCGAGTAGTCCTTGGTCATCGCTTCGCAGGTGGGCCAGCCCAGCTCGTAGGCGATGTTGTCCTCCTGTGCCTTGATGAAGTTCTTGGCCCACTTCCAGTTCTCCGGCGTCAAGTTCCACTTCATGCCCTTCAGACCGCCGCGGTAGTCGGGATCGGTGATACCCCACTGCGGCATCTTGAAGTCATAGATCTTGATGAACGGCGTGTTGCCGACGGCCTGGAACAGCGCAGCGCCGGCCGTAAGGGTGCGGCGGCAGGCGTTCGGGGTCTCCGTGAAGGCAACTGCCAGGGAGACGCCGTTGCAGGCGGCGAGCAGGGTGCAGGTGTGGATCCAGTTCGCTTTGCCGCCCTTGAACAGATCGGACAGTTCGTTCTCCGGGGTACCGGCGCGCTCTTCTTCGGAGCCGTTGGTCAGGAGCTCGATGAGCGTACGGGTGGTCGGGCTGCCAAAACTGTGGCCGATCAGGTTGATCTTCTTGCGCTTGCCTTCGGCGTCCAGCTTGCCCCAGTCCGGGACCAGCGGTTTGTCATAGGTGTGGCCGTAGCGCTTGTGGCCGTATTTCTCCGAGTGGACTTTTCCGTAGTCGACGGTGCCGCCGATGATCTGCGCGTACAGTTCGCAGGCGCGGTCCCACATGGAGTTGAACGGGCCGACGGAGGGCTGATACACTTCGAAGCCCGCCTCGCGTGCCGCCGTGATGACGTTCTTGCCGGGGGCGAATCCGAAG
>JAGACE010000246.1 GCA_017614275.1 Clostridia bacterium
AGGAAGGCGTCCACCCGGGCGATGCACTCGTCGCAGTCCTTCTCCAGGCTGATCAGGAACGCGTGGAGCTGGTCCTCGTCGAAGTATTCATGGGGCAGATCGCCCAGGAACTCCTCAACAAGAGCCGGCCGGGTCTTCTTCAGCTCCTTCGCCAATGCCCGCAGCGCCGGCGTCCGCACGCCGATGGCCTTTTCCGCCGGCACGGTCGGGATCAGCTTCATCTGGAAGTCCCGGTACGCCTCGTCCTGCAGCGCGAACAGGCGCTCCCGGATCTCGGTCATCACAAGTCCTCCCCGGTCTCTTCCCGGATCGAGATGTTGTCCCCTGTGCGGATCCGGCCGGAGGAAAGGACTTTCACGAAGATGCCTTCCCGCGGCATGACACAGTCCCCGGCCTTTTCCCGGATGACGCAGTCCGCGTGGCATTCCTTCCCGATCTGCGTAACTTCCGCCAGCGCCTCCCCGATCTTCAGTTTTGTGCCGATCGGCAATGTGTGGACCGTCATGCCCTCAACCAGGATGTTTTCCGCGAAGGCGCCGTGTTCCAGCGTGAAGTCCAGCTTTTCCTGCATGGCCGCCACGCTGTCTGCACCGAGCAGGCTGACCTGGCGGTGCCAGTTCCCGCCGTGCGCATCGCCCTCGATGCCCCAGCCCTCCTGCAGGAAAGCTTCCGGGACCTCGTGCTTCTGCACGCCCCGGACCTCGCTGATATTGATGGCCGCTATTCTTGCCATTGTCCTTCGCTCCCTTTTTGTTTTGCTTTTTTCTCTGCCTCATTATATCATTGATACCAGAATAATTGAACCGCAGGAGGCTCGCATCATGAACCAAGTCCCGTCCATGGATCAGTGGCTGAAAGAGGCCAAAGCCGATCCGAGCGCCGCGAAGTGCGGCATGTACCTCGTCCACAACGGCGTGGTCCGAGAAGACGCCAAGGCAAAAGTGCGCTTCGGCGAGGAAGACGCGCCCGCTGTCACCGGCATGACCTTCTCCTATGACAGGAAGAAGGTGGAGGCCGCCGTCGAAGAGACCTGCAAGATGCCCGGCATTTATTACATCCGGACCTGGCTGGCAGACGGCGAGCTGACCATCGGGGACGACATCATGTTTGTCCTCATCGGCGGGGACATCCGCCCGCACGTCGTCGACGCGCTTCAGTCCCTCGTCGGGACCATCAAGAACACCTGCGTCATCGAACAGGAGCACCATTGATGAAAGCCGCGAAACAAGTCCACAACATCCCTCCCCTGTACGACGCGGAGTCCCGCATCCTCGTGCTCGGAAGCTTCCCGTCCATCAAGTCCCGGGAGGCGGAGTTCTTCTATGGACACCCGCAGAACCGGTACTGGAAAGTCATGCCGTTCCTGCTCGGGGAGCCGCTGCCGGAAACCATCGAGGAGAAAGCGGCCATGATGCACCGCCATCACATCGCCATGTGGGACACCATCGGCAGCTGCACCATCGCCGGCTCCTCGGACAGCAGCATCACAGACGTCGTGCCGAACGACCTCTCCGTCATCCTGAAGGCCGCGCACATCGAGGCCATCTTCACGAACGGCGCGAAGTCCACGGACCTCTACAACAAGCTCCTCTATCCCGTCACCGGCATCCGGCCCGTCAAAGTGCCTTCCACCTCCCACGCCAACGCGGCCTTTTCCCTCGACCGCCTGCGGCAGGAGTGGGGCGATGCGCTGGCGCCGTATCTCGAACTCCTGGAACCCCTGAACTGATCAAAACCGCCCGGCCTGTCGGCCGGACGGTTTTCTTTATTCTTTCAGTTGTTTCAATATCGCTCCCGTGTCGCCGTCGAGACAGATCGCGCGGTCTTCGATCTCCACAGGAGCCCATGCCTCGTTGAAATTGAGACAGGCATAGACCGCATTCGGATCGTCCCGGACCATCTGCCAGAACGGGTACTTGATGATGACCGGCGTGTTTCCGCCGACGCCGAGTTCGAGGAACAGGACGTGAAGCCCCTCATGCCGTCGGAGAAAGTCCGCGTATGCGACGCTGGCGCGGTGCCAGCCCTCGTCCTCCACGAAGGTGTCGTCGGAGCGCAGGTTCATCGTCATCTCGGAGCCGTCGTCCGGGCTGCGCGGGATCAGAGAGGCCGGGACCCGCATCCGCAGTTCTCCGTCCTCCGGCGGCCGGAACACGCCGTCCTCGTCTTTCACGAACCCCTGCGCCTCCATCGCCTCCATGACCCATGCTTCGTTGTCATAGGTCTTCTGTACCGCAGGATCCATGCTCTGGAACAGCCCGTAGTCCCCCTGCGTATAGAACAGACGCTTCTTGTCGAAGCCGGCGCGCTGAAACTGATGGTCCACGTTGGTCGTGATGACGAAGTAGTCTTTGTCTTTCACCAGTTTCAGAAGGTCGTCATAGACCGGCTTCGGCGGGTCGACATACCGGTTGACGTAGATATGGCGGCTCCACCAGGCCCACCGGGTCTCCGCATCCGGGAACGGGTAAAACCCTCCGGAGTATATGTCCCGGATGCCGTATTTCACAGCGAAGTCCCCGAAATAATACAGGAACCGTTCCCCGGCGTAGTCGAAACCGGCGGAGGTCGAGAGCCCGGCGCCCGCGCCGATGACGACGGCGTCCGCGGTCTTCAGTTCCTCGTTCAGCCGGGCGAGCTGTTCCTCCCGGCTCAAACGGCCGGAAGTCATGCGCCCGCTCAGCATGCGCGCGCCCGCCATTCCTTTCCGGATGGAGTCGGTATAGCCGTTCGGCTGCTCAAACAAACTGCGCTTCATAGTATTTTTGATCCTCGTCTTTGAAAACATTGAAAATGACGCGGTCCACGGTGCCAGGATGGGCCTTCAGCCAGTCCGAGACCGTCTGCACGGCGATCTCCGCCGCCCGCTCGTTCGGGAACCGGAACACGCCGGTGGAGATGCAGCAGAACGCGACGGACCGCAGCCCGTGTTCCGCGCACAGGTCCAGCACGTTCGTGTAGCAGTCCGCCAGCTGCCGTTCGTGTGTCTCGCTGAGCCGCCCTGCCACGATGGGCCCGACGACGTGGACCACGTGCTTTGCGGGCAGATTGTACCCCGGGGTCAGCATCGGGACGGACGTCGGCTGTTCATAGTCCGGACCGTTTTTCGCCCGGAGCAGGTCCATCTGCCGGGCGCACTCCGCGCGGAGCTGGACGCCCGCGAACGTGTGGATGCAGTTGTCGATGCACGTGTGCATCGGGACGAAGCAGCCGAGCATCTGCGAATTGGCCGCGTTGACGATCGCGTCCACGGAGAGCCGTGTGATGTCGCCTTTCCAGATGGACAGACCGGCCCGTACCGTCGGGATGTCCGACAGCGTGACGACACCGTTCTCGGCGATCCGCTCTTTCAGATAGGCGTCCTGCACGTCCCGCACATCGCCCGAAAGGGCGCGGGGCATGCGGATGTTCATGAGCGAACGGAGCAGGACCTTCTTCCCGGCTTCGTCCGCCGGGATCTCGATCTCCTGATATTGTGCGGAGTCTTTCCGAAACGCCTCGACCAGATAGTCGAGGCGTTCGTTTTGTTTCATAGTTCGGTTCATGCGTTTGCCTTTCGGACGTCTGACACGACATCGGCCAGGGAGATCTGCTTCATCTCCTCTTCCATGGTCTGCTGGATGTCCTGCAGCCGCTCGTCCATGGCGCCGTGGATGTTCCGCCCGACCGGGCAGTCCATACTGGGGTTCTCATGGAAGTGGAACAGGCCGGTCCCGTCGACACAGTCCACGGCTTTGTAAATATCGTAAAACGTGATCTCAGATACGGGACGCGCCAGGGCGATGCCGCTCTTCCCCTGACTGGAGAGGATGAGTCCCGCCTCTTTCAGCTGTCCCATGACATTCCGGATGATGACCGGGTTCGCCCCGATGCTGTCCGCGAGGAACCGGCTGGTCACGGGCATCTTCCCGTCCACATAATCGATGACGGTGATCATGTGGACGGCGATGGTAAATCGACTTGTGATCTGCATACATACACCTCCGCCAACCTGTAATTTAACATGTTACAGGAACGGCGTCAAGGTCAGGCGCGGACCGCGGTAATGCGCTCTTTGATGTGGTTCCCGCTCTCGATCTCGTCGACCATGGCGATGGCATAGTCCGCATAGGAGATGACGCTCTCGCCGGCCTCGTTGAGGAAGAACTCCTCGCCGCCGAGGAGGTATTTCCCGGTCCGTTCGCCGTCCGCCTGGAAGTCTCCGGCGGGGCTGAAGAACGTCCAGTTGACATCGTTCCTCTTGCGCAATTCATCTAGTTCATCCGCCTGCGCCGTTGCGAGCGGGACAAAAATATCGGGGAATTCCGGCGTATCCTTGACCTGCATGGTGTGTTCCGGATTCATGTAGAGACTGCCTGCGCCGCCGACGATCAGCAGACGGGTCTCGGTGCCCGACAGCAGATCGCAAAGATGCTGAGAAGTCATCACATGCTTTGGCAGATCTTCTTCTGTCCACGCGCCGAACGCGTCGACGACCGCGTCGAACCCGGCGAGGTCCTCGGCCGTAAGGTCCATGATGTCTTTGACGATGACGTCGTCTGCCCCGTCGATCTCCGCCTCTCTTCTGGCGAACGCGGTGACATCAAAGCCTCTGTCTTTTGCTTCTTTCACGATGAGTCTGCCGGCTTTTCCGGTGGCTGCTACGACTGCGAGTTTCATATCAAGTACCTCCAATAATGATGGTTCTGCGGGCGATGCACCCGCTTCGGATTGCTTTCTGCACTTGTAATGTACCACGTTACAAGTAACTTGTCAACACTTTTCTTACAAGTTTTTTGAAAAAGTTTTTCACGGACCGCGAAGATATAGTAAAATAATCAGTAGAACAGACCAGGAGGCTGCTATGCGATATCAACTCAACACGTCCAATTATCATGACTTCGACACGATCGGAGTGAACAAGCTCCCCGCACGGAGTTACTTCATCCCCTACCCCGACCGGGCAGGGGCGGACGCCGTGTCCCCGAAGGCAAAGCGCTACGGCTCGGAAAAAGTCCTCTGCCTGAACGGGGACTGGGACTTCCGGTTCTATCCCCGTCCCGCCGAGCTCCCGACGGTTTTTGACACGGACGCGGTCGTCTTCGATACGATCGATGTGCCCTCCTGCTGGCAGTTCCGCGGGTATGACCGGCCGTTCTATGTCAACATCCGCTACCAGTTCCCCTTCGACCCGCCGAACATCCCGACCACGGAGAAGGTCGGCAAAGTGTTCTCCGGCCTCGGCGTGGACCAGAAGCTCTCCCTGCGGTGGAAAGATCCGGGCGAGGAATACAACTTCGTCGGGGTGTATCGCAAAACGATCGACATCGCGGACCCCGCGAAGAACACCATCATCTCTTTCCTCGGCGTCGCGAGCTGTCTGGATCTGTACTGCAACGGTGCGTTCATCGGCTACTCCGAGGGCGCGCACAACACGGCGGAGTTCGACCTGACCAGCAAGCTCGTCGAAGGAGACAACGAGCTGCTCTGCGTTGTGCACCGCTGGTGCAACGGGACGTACCTGGAGGACCAGGACATGTTCCGCAACAACGGCATCTTCCGCGACGTGCTCCTGCGGGTCTCCGAGCCGACGGACATCTCGGACATCAACGCGCGGACGGAAAAGCGCGGGAACACCTATTCCCTCACGCTCACCGCCAACACATCCACAGACACCGATGTCACCTTCACACTGAAAGGCCACGGCCTCGATGAGACGAAGACCGTCGCGGCGGAAGGCGGGGTCGCGTTCGTCACCTTCTACAATCTCGACGTCAGCGAGTGGAACGCGGAGTCCCCGGTCCTTTATGATATCTATTATGAAACCCCCACCTGCTGCGTGAAGGAGCGCATCGGGTTCAAGACCGTCGAGATCAAAAAGGACGTCTTCCTTGTCAACGGGAAGCGCGTCAAGTTCAAGGGAGTCAACCACCACGACACCTCTCCGACGAACGGTTACACGCTGACGCCGGACGAGATCGAGCGGGACCTGAAGCTCTGCAAGGAATTCAACATCGACACGGTCCGGACGTCCCACTATCCCCCGGACCCGCTGCTCCTTGAACTGGCGGACGAACTCGGCATCTACATCGTCGATGAAAATGACCTCGAGACCCACGGGACCTCCGTCATGAATCTGAAAGCCCCCGGAGACTACAACGCCATCTCCCACGACCCGCAGTGGCTGCCCCGGTATCTGGAGCGCATCGAGCGCCTGTACGAGCGGGACAAGCTCCACGCCAACACGTGCATCGTCATGTGGTCCCTCGGGAACGAAGCCGGCGGCTACCACAACACGGATGCGATGTACGCCTGGCTGAAGACGAAGTCCGATCTGCCGGTGCACTACGAGAGCGCTGTGCACTGCAAGCGCATCGCCTATGACGTCGGCTCCGACATGTATCCGCCGGCCAAAAAGCTCCACGCCATCGGGGAAC
>JAGACE010000247.1 GCA_017614275.1 Clostridia bacterium
ATGGCGGACCAGTTCGTGATCATGGATCGGCTGTGGGAGTTCAATCAGTTGAAGCCCTCGGACCTGAAGGGGAAGGAAGCCTACATGAAAGAGGTTTTCGCCGAGTGCGGAGAGAACTGTTATATCGAGCTTCCGTTTTATGCCAACTGGGGCGGTGCGCACGTCCACTTCGGGAACAATGTCTACGCGAACTTCCATCTGACCCTGATCGACGACGGCCACATCTATGTGGGAGACAACGTCATGTTCGCCCCGAATGTCACGGTCGCCACGCCGGGACACCCCGTCGATCCGGACCTGCGGCGCAAGGGACTGCAGTTCAACAAAGACGTCCACATCGGCAGCAACGTCTGGGTCGGTGCCGGCGCCGTCATCCTGCCAGGGGTGACCATAGGGGAGAACACCGTGATCGGTGCGGGCAGCGTCGTGACGAAGGACATCCCGCCCAACGTCGTCGCGGCGGGCAACCCCTGCCGGGTCCTCCGGGAGATCGGCGAGCACGACAAAGAATTCTTCTACAAAAACGAGCGGATCGATCTCTGAAGGCCGATCCGTTTTTTTCCTCTCCTTCGATGTGAAACAGCGTTGCGCATGATAAACAGAAAAAGAATGGAAAGCCCCTTGACTTCCGGTCGGGGGCTTATTATAATAGTGAAGCTGTAAAGAGAAAAGACTTTACACCAATCGGAAACGGAGGTCGAAGACAGTGGCGAAAGATTTTCAGCAGATCACGCTTCTCCTGGACTTCTACGGAAGCATGCTGACCGAGCGTCAGAAGAGCTTCCTGGAGTACTACTACGAAGACGATCTGTCACTGGCGGAGATCGCCGAGAACGAAGGGATCACCCGACAGGGGGTCCGAGACGCTATCAAACGGGCCGAAGGCCAGCTGTTCCAGATGGAGGAGCGCCTGGGGCTCGCGAAGAGATTCGCGGAAGTCCGCAAAGGTCTCGATGAGATCGACGACGCCGCGCAGGTCATCTACGAGAGCAACATGAAGACCGGGCTGTCCCGGGACATCAACGAGGCTGTCGTGAAGATCCGCGTCATCGCGAACGACTTACGCGAATAAAGGAGACAGCACATGGCATTTGAAGGACTTTCAGACCGCCTTGAAGGTGCGTTCAAGCGTCTGAAGAGCAAAGGCTCCCTGAACGAACAGGACGTTCGTGAAGCCATGCGCGAAGTGCGGCTGGCCCTGCTGGAAGCGGACGTCAGCTACAAGGTCGCAAAGGACTTCACGGCGAAAGTCACGGAGCGGGCCATCGGCGCCCAGGTCATGTCGAGTCTGACCCCGGCCCAGATGGTCATCAAGATCGTCAACGAAGAGCTGACGGAACTCATGGGCGGCACGCAGACCAGACTTGCGGAAGCCCAGCACCCGCCCACCATCATCATGATGGTCGGCCTGCAGGGTTCCGGTAAAACCACCCACTGTGCGAAGATCGCCATGAAACTGAAGGGCGAAGGCCATCGCCCGCTGCTGGTCGCCTGCGACGTCTACCGTCCGGCCGCCATCAAACAGCTGCAGGTGGTCGGGGAGAAGGCAGGCGTGCCTGTCTACGAAGCCGGCCAGGGAGACCCGGTCGAGATCGCGCAGAACGCCATCCGCCTCGCGAAGGACCAGGGATACGACTACGTGTTCATCGATACGGCCGGTCGTCTCCACGTGGATGAAGAACTCATGCAGGAACTGCAGAACATCAAGGCTGCGGTCCACCCGCACGAGA
The DNA here is from genome assembly GCA_017614275.1 of Clostridia bacterium. Classification (GTDB taxonomy): domain Bacteria; phylum Bacillota; class Clostridia; order Oscillospirales; family Acutalibacteraceae; genus RUG420. The sequence continues at coordinate 1,731 of JAGACE010000247.1, forward strand.
TCCTCCTGGTCGTCGACTCCATGACCGGTCAGGACGCCGTCAACGTGGCTTCCTCCTTCAACGAGCAGGTCGGGATCGACGGCATCGTCCTCACCAAGCTGGACGGCGACACCCGCGGCGGTGCGGCTCTGTCCGCAAGGGCGATCACCGGAAAGCCCATCAAGTTTTCCGGTACCGGAGAGAAGCTCGGGGACCTCGAGTACTTCCATCCGGACCGAATGGCTTCCCGTATCCTGGGCATGGGCGATATGCTCTCGCTCATCGAACGGGCGGAACAGCAGTATTCCGATGAGGAAGCCGCCGAAATGGAGAAGAAGTTCCGCAAGAACAAATTCGACATGAACGATCTGCTGGACAACCTGGAACGGGTCCGCAAACTCGGGCCCCTGAAGGATGTCCTGGGCATGCTCCCCGGCGTCGGCAGCCAGCTGAAAGACGTCGACATCGACGAGCACCAGTTCGACCGCATCCAGGCCCTCATCCTTTCCATGACTCCGCAGGAGCGTGCGAAACCGGAGATCCTCGACGCGTCCCGCAAGCGGCGCATCGCGGCCGGTGCCGGTCAGAAGGTGGAGGACGTCAATCGCCTCCTCACCCAGTACAAGCAGATGCAGAAGATGTTCAAACAGATGAACAGCAAGAAAGCCAGAAAACAGTTACAGAGAATGACAGCGGGCGGCAACGATCTGAGCGGTCTGAAAGACATCGACGTTACCAAGCTGGGCATGTAACCTGAAATAACATTGGAGGAATTTTAAAATGGCAGTTAAAATCAGACTGAGAAGAATGGGCGCGAAGAGACAGCCGTCTTACCGTGTTGTCGTCGCCGACTCCCGCTATCCGCGCGATGGCCGTTTCATCGAAGAGATCGGTTTCTACGATCCCACCAAGGATCCGTCCGTCATCCGCATCGACAACGAAAAGGCCCAGAAGTGGCTTCAGAACGGCGCGCAGCCGACCGATACCGTCCGTGCGCTCCTGAAGAAGTCCGGCGCCATCAAGTGAGCGGAGGACCGATATGCAGGAATTACTGACCAGTATTGCCCAGGGCCTCGTGGAGGATCCGTCCAGTGTGACGGTGACCGTCGACGAGCCCAATGAGAACGGTGTCACCGTCTACCACCTCCATGTGGCGGCGGACGACATGGGCAGAGTCATCGGCAAGCAGGGGCGCATCGCCAAGGCGATCCGTACCGTGATGAGAGCCGCGGCCAACCGCGCCGAGACCCGCATCGCTGTCGAGATCGACTGATTGACTGACAAAGGGTATCTGCCACCCGGCAGGTGCCTTTTTCTTTTGAGAAAGGAGGGTCTCCGTTGAAACTTGCGTACCTCGAACTGGGCAAGGTCCAGAACACCCACGGGGTCCGGGGCGAGCTGCGGGTGGAGCCGTGGTGCGACGACGTGTACCTGTTCGATGAGATCGACACGGTCTTCCTGAACAGGGACGGCAACGATCCGTACCGCATCGCCGGCTGGCGGCCGCACAAGCACCTGGTGCTCCTGACGCTGGAAGGTGTGGGGGACGTGGATACGGCGGCCTGCCTGAAAGGGAAGACGCTGTATGTGCGGCGCGAGGACATCGCGGACACCCTTCCCGAGGGAAGGCATTTCATCGCCGAGATGCTCGGCGCGGAAGTCCGCGACGCGGATACCGGAGCCGTCTACGGCACCCTGACCGACGTGTTCAATCGGGGCGCCAACAACGTCTGGGAGATCAAAAAAGGCGACAGAGAGTACCTGATGCCGGACATCCCCGGGATCGTGGTCTCTGTGGACATCGAGCAGGAAGTGGCCCTCATCCGGCCCATCAAAGGCATCTTTGACGACGCGGAGGAAGTGCGATGAGGATCGATATTCTGACACTCTTCCCGGAGATGTGCGAGGCGTTCCTGTCCGAAAGCATCATCGGACGGGCGCGGGCGAACGGCCTGGTGGACATCCGCTGCACGAACATCCGGGACTTCGCCGGAAACAAACACAACCGGGTCGACGACTACCCCTACGGCGGCGGGACCGGCATGGTCATGCAGCCGGGTCCCATCTATGACTGCTACGACGCCGTCACGGAACACGGGGCGCGGGACTGTCACCTGATCTATCTCACGCCCCAGGGCATGCCCCTGACCCAGCAGCGGGTCCGGGAGCTCGCGGAGATGGACGATCTGGTCCTGCTCTGCGGCCACTACGAAGGCGTGGACGAACGGGTCATCGAGGAGATCGTCGATGAACAGATCTCCATCGGGGACTATGTCCTCACCGGCGGGGAACTGCCGGCGCTGGTGCTGGCGGACAGCATCTCCCGGATGCTTCCGGGCGTCCTGGCGAACGAGGAAGCCTACACCGAAGAGAGCCTGTACGGCCATCTGCTGGAGTACCCTCAGTACACCCGCCCGCCGGAGTGGAAGGGCAGAGAGGTGCCGGAGGTGCTGCTGTCCGGCGACCACGGCAAAGTGGACCGCTGGCGGCTGGAACAGTCCGTGGCACGGACGCTGGAGCAGCGCCCCGACCTGCTGGAGGCCGCGGAGGCGTCCGGCGAACTGACCAAAGAGGAAGCGGACATCCTGCAGGCACTGCGGTCCGGGGAGGCCCATATTTAGAGGTGACGAACAAATCGCCACACGAAATATGGGTCAGGATCGGCCCGGAAACTGTAGTGATA
>JAGACE010000248.1 GCA_017614275.1 Clostridia bacterium
CCTTGTTCTGTCCGGCTTCTTCGGCTCGTGCGTGGACGATGTGGACGGGACCCTTGTCCTGTCCGTAGAGCGGAACGCCGTATTCGTCGGCCGGCGCCGCGTCGTCGGTCTCAAAGCCCAGCTCTTCGCAGATGTTGCGGACCACGTCGAGCTTCTTGCCTGTGGAGTCCAGCAGCGTGACGTTCAGGTCCGGGCGGACGATCTTCCAGACCAGGCCCGGAAAGCCCGCGCCGGTGCCGACATCCAGGACGGACGCCTCTTTCGGCAGGTCGACTTTGCCCAGCACGACGAGCGAATCGACAAAGTGTTTCATGACGATCTCATCGGGCTCGGTGATGGCCGTCAGGTTGATCTTCTCGTTCCAGGAGACCAGCTGCTCCGCGTAGATGTCGAAGCGCTCCAGCGCCCGGTCGTTCAGATTGACGCCGTAGGCAGCAGCCGTGGTTTTTAATAAGGTTTGATTGATCATAGGTTATCGTCTCTCTTTTTCCAGCCAGATCAGCAGGACGCTGATGTCGGCGGGGGATACACCGCTGATGCGCGCGGCCTGGCCGATGCTCTGCGGGCGGATCTTCTGTAACTTCTCCCGGGCTTCCAGCCGGAGGCCGTCGATGGCTGTGTAATCGATGGTTTCCGGTAGTTTCACGTCTTCGAGGCGCCGCATCTCTTTGACCTGCGCCTTCTGGCGGCGGATGTAGCCCTCATATTTGAGTTCTGTCTCCGCTTCGAAGAAGATCTCCGCGTTGCGGGCCTCATTTTCAAAATAAACAGGCCGGTTCGCGTCAAACGGCGCCAGCACGTCATAATCCAGCTGCGGCCGTTTCAGCAGATCCGCCAGTTTCACACCGGAATCCAGTGGAGATGTTTCACGTGAAACCAAAAGCGCGTTCAACTCGTCGGAAGGGGAGAGGGTCAGGCTCTTCGCCCGCGCGATCTCCTGCTCAATGAGTTCCATTTTATGCTGAGTCCGCTGCCAGCGCTCCTCTGAAACCAGTCCGAGCTCGTATCCGTACTGCATCAGCCGCTGGTCGGCGTTGTCCTGCCGCAGCAGCAGGCGGTATTCGGAGCGCGAGGTCATCATGCGGTAGGGCTCGTTGCAACCCTTGGTCACCAGGTCGTCGATCAGCGTCCCGATGTAGGACGAGGCCCGGTCCAGCGTAAAGGCCGGTTTCCCTTGAACCTTCCGAGCCGCGTTGATGCCGGCGATCAGCCCCTGGGCCGCGGCTTCTTCATAGCCGGACGACCCGTTGAACTGGCCTGCGCCGTACAGGCCGGGGAAGTCCTTGAACTCCAGCGAAGCGCGCAGGGACGTGGGGTCCACGCAGTCGTACTCGATGGCGTACGCCGTGCGGATGACCTGTACGTGCTCCAGCCCCGGGATGGTCCGCAGGAACTTCAGCTGCACGTCCTCGGGCAGGGAAGAGGACAGCCCCTGCAAATAAAGCTCCTCCGTGTGGAGCCCACAGGGCTCGATGAAGATCTGATGCCGCTCCTTTTCCGGGAACCGCACGATCTTGTCCTCGATGGACGGGCAGTACCGGGGCCCGATGCCCTCGATCTTACCGCCGTACAGCGGGGAGCGTTCCAGATTAGCAAGGATGATCTCTTTCGTTTCCTTGCCGGTATAGGTGATATAACAGACCGCCTTGTTCTCGGGCGATATGCTCTCGTCGTCAGAAAAACGGACCAGGGTCTCATCGCCGTACTGGACTTCCAGCCGGTCGAGGTCTACCGACCGGGCGTTGACCCGGGACGGCGTGCCGGTCTTGAAGCGCCGGGTCTGCACCCCGAGCCGCTGCAGCGAACCGGAGAGTTCCGTAGCGGGGAAGAGGCCGTCCGGGCCGGATTCGTAGGATACATCGCCCACGAATACGCGCCCTCCGAGGAAGGTGCCGGTGGCGAGGATGACGGTGTCCGCGGTGTAGACCGCCTCCAGCTGGGTGGTCAGCTGCCAGAGGGGAGCTGAAGCGCCGTCCTCCGCAGAGACTTTTGCCGAAAGCGCTTCCAGAGAACCGCTCTCATCCGTAGAGGGCAGCTCCTTCAGAGCCGCCATGTCCGCGGCGCCGAGCGGCGTCAGATCCACGATCTCTGCCTGCCGCAGATCCAGTCCTTGCGTGCTTTCCAGCACGCGTTTCATATAAGCAGAGTAGTCCCGCCGGTCGATCTGCGCTCGGGGGGAGTGCACCGCCGGCCCTTTGCCGAGGTTCAGCATGCGGCTCTGGATAAGGTTCCGGTCCGCCGCGACCGCCATCTCTCCACCGAGGGCGTCGATCTCCCGGACCAGGTGCCCTTTGGACGTGCCGCCGATGGCCGGGTTGCAGGGCATGTTGCCCACCCAGTCGGCAGAGATGGTGAAGACGGCCGTTTCGCACCCGAGGCGCGCGGCGGCAAGCCCCGCCTCGATCCCGGCGTGGCCCGCGCCGACAACGGCGACTTCATAATGTCCGGCGTAATACTTCAAAGGGAAGACTCCTTAATAATGTACTGTACGTTATTTCCCCACGCAGAACGTGGCGAAGACCTGTTCGATGATGGTGTCGGAGACAGACGCTCCGGTCAGCTCCAGCAGGGGAGCGATGGTGTCGTCCACGCAGACGGACAGGGCGTCCATGGTGAGGCCCGCCTCGATTCCGCCGATGGCGTCACGGATGGCGTCCATCGCCCGGTTCACGCAGGAGAGCTGGCGTTCGTTGGCCAGCATGGCGGCGGAGGGGTCGAAGTCCGCGGTGCCGAGGAGGTCCTCCAGCAGCACGCGCATCTGCTCGTAGCAGTCCGGGTCGGTGGCGGACAGGGCGATGGTCCGCGTGACGAAGGGGGAGAGGTCCTCCTCCGAGACGACGTTGCCGAGATCCGATTTGTTGAGGATGCCGACGGACGGCTGTCCGGCGGCGTTCCGCTCTTTCAGGGTGGCCAGCAGGTCCCGGTCCTCGTCGTTCAGGGCTTCCGAGCCGTCGAAGACGGCGAGCACCAGGTCGGAGTGTTCCAGTTTGTCCCGGGCCATCTCGATACCGATGCTCTCCACCACGTCGTCCGACGCGTGCAGCCCGGCGGTGTCCGCCAGCCGCAGCACGACGTTCCCGATGCGCGCGGTCTCCTCGACCACGTCTCGGGTGGTGCCGGCGATGCTTGTGACGATGCTCCGCTCCCGCTGCAGGAGGCGATTCATCAGCGTGGACTTCCCGACGTTCGGCCGGCCGACGATGGCGGTCGCCACGCCTTCGGTGATGGCCTGGCCCGCGTCGAACTTTTGTTTCAACGCGTCCAGCCGGTCATACGCGTCCCGGAACTGCTTCAACAGGACGTCGTAGTCCAGTTCTTCCTCGTAGATCTCGTCCGGGTAGTCGGCCCAGGCCGCCATGTGCGCGGCCGCGGCGATGAACACGTCGGTCACCGAACGGATCTCCTTCGACAGGGACCCTTCCAGCGCGTGGTACGCGGCGTTCGCCGCCTGCTCGCCGTGGGCGGAGATGAGATCCATCACGGACTCCGCCTCCGAGAGGTCGATGCGCCCGTTCAGAAAGGCGCGCTTCGTGAACTCGCCCGGGCCGGCGGGGGAAGCCCCGGCGGCCAGCACCAGCCGGAGGATCTTCTGCATGAGATACAGCCCGCCGTGGCACTGGAGTTCCACGACGTCCTCGCCGGTGTAGCTGGCGGGGCCGCGGAACACGAGGCAGACGGCCTGGTCCACGGGTGACGTCCCGCCGGACCCGTCCGCGGCCGGATCCACGACCGTGCCGAAGACCATGGAGTAGCCCGGCAGGTCGCGCAGCACGACCGAAGACCGTGCCGGCACGAAGACTCTGGACGCGACGTCCAGTGCATCGCCCCCGGAAATGCGGACGATGCCGATGCCGCCCGCCGCGTTCGGCGTGGCAATGGCTGCCACCGTGCGTTCCGCCATGACGAGCCCTCCTTTTTCGTTGACATTTTATAGGTATTATATTAAGATTTATGGCACATGTAAAGAACGAAACCGCGCCGGAGCCACCGGCGTATGGAGCAGGAGTGAACACAATGGAAAACACGAAAAAGACCATGGATCAGATCGTCGCCCTCTGTAAGAACCGCGGGTTCGTTTTCCCCGGTTCGGACATTTACGGCGGCCTTGCCAACAGCTGGGACTACGGCCCCTTAGGCGTCGAGCTGAAGAACAACGTCAAGAAAGCCTGGTGGAAGAAATTCGTCCAGGAGAACAAATACAATGTCGGCCTCGACGCCGCCATCCTCATGAACTCGGAAGTCTGGAAGGCGTCCGGCCACGTCGGCGGCTTCTCCGACCCGCTCATGGACTGTAAGGACTGCCATGCCCGCCACCGCGCGGACAACCTCATCGAGGACTACGTGGAGGCCAACGGCCTGTCCGACAAGGCCGAAGCGATGAGCTTCGAGGAGATGGAGCAGTACATCGCCGACCACGACATCGTCTGCCCGAAATGCGGCAGCAAGAACTTCAC
>JAGACE010000249.1 GCA_017614275.1 Clostridia bacterium
GCGTCATCCAGGCTGTTGTCGACAAGAAGGCCGAAGAGGGCGATGCACCGGCTGAGGCTCCTGCAGAGGAGACCGCACCGGTCGAAGCTCCCGTCGAGGAAGCTGCTCCCGCTGAGGAAGCTGCTCCCGCTGAGGAAGCTCCCGCCGAGGAAGAAGCTCCCGCTGAGGAAGCTGAATAACGAAACTACTATCTTACAAATATCTTAATGGAGGAAAACATCATGGCTTCTGAGAAAGTAACTGCTCTCCTTGAAGAGATCAAAACCATGTCTGTTCTCGAGCTGTCTGAACTCGTTCATGCAGTCGAGGAAGAATTCGGCGTTTCCGCCGCTGCCGCTGTTGCGGTCGCCGGCCCCGCCGCTGCCGGCGATGCTGCCGGTGAAGAGAAATCCGAGTTTGACGTTGTCCTGAAAGAGGTCGGCGCCAACAAGATCAAGGTCATCAAGGTCGTTCGCGAGATCACCGGTCTCGGCCTTGCCGACGCGAAAGCCCTCGTCGACGGCGCTCCCAAGACCGTCAAAGAGGCTGTCGCCAAGGAAGAAGCCGAAGAGATGAAGGCGAAGTTCGACGAAGTCGGCGCGACCATCGAGCTTGCGTAAGTTCTCTGACATCTTCAGAAAAAGCAAAAAGCATCCGGCATGTCCGGATGCTTTTTTGGTGGTTCACTTCTTCTTCTTCTTCTTACTTAATCCCAAAATGTAATCGACAGAGACGTTGTACAGTTTTGCCAGTTTGATGAGGTGCCGGACAGGGATCTCGCTTGCACCTCTTTCATAGCGGCCGTACATCGTCTGTGAAGTTCCAAGAGCGTTCGCCACCTCTGCCTGGGTCAGGTCGTGATCGATGCGGAGATCACGAAGGACCGACTGATACTTACTCATGATGGAACCTATTCCTTTTTCTCGACGGTGTGTGGTGATCTGTTCATTTCCTCGCAACAAGACGCTGTGTCTGCCCGTCGAGTGCAGTCACATGTCTTGGTCTTACACTATATAGTAACATTTTCAAAGCCTTAAGAGTTATTTTAGTAAATATATTTACTAAAGAAATTCAGTCTGATTATTCTTTACCTTTCCTCCCTCCGGCAGAAAAATGCCGCTCCCTTGCGGTTCTATTTACTTTTTTTCTACTATTAAGTATAATATTAAGAACATTTTCTAGTAAGGAGCGGTTCCTTTGACGGACGAGAAAAAACTGGCGGCGCTGCTGTTTCCGGAGGTCACGAAGACCCCGGAAGAGTATGAGGCGATGTACCCCGCGCGGGATCTGCCCGAAGGGGCCAGAGTCACCCGCTTCGCGCCCAGCCCCACCGGCTTCCTGCACATCGGAGGCCTCTTTGCCGCGTATGTGGCCAAGCTGACGGCGGATACCACCGGCGGCCTGTTCCTGCTGCGCATCGAGGACACGGACAAGAAGCGGGAAGTGGAAGACGGGGTCTCCGGCATCGTCAAGGGACTGGCGGATTTCGGCGTCACCATGGACGAAGGAGTCGTCGGGTTCGGAGAGGAATCCGGCGCCTACGGGCCTTACACCCAGAGCGCCCGCCGGGACATCTACCACTGCTTTGCGAAGAAGCTGACGGAAGACGGCCTGGCCTATCCCTGCTTCTGCACCGCCGAAGAGCTCGACGCCATCCGGAAGCAGCAGGAAGCGGAGGGCGTGAACCCCGGCTACTACGGTCCCTACGCCCGCGACCGGGAGATGCCCTATGAGGAAGTGGAACGGCGCATCGCCGAAGGCCAGCCCTACGTGCTGCGCCTGAAGTCCATGGGGGACCCGGAGAAGAAGCTGCCCTTCCAGGACATCATCAAAGGCAAGATGGAACTGCCGGAGAACGATCTGGACATCGTGCTCCTGAAGACCGACGGCATCCCGACCTATCATTTCGCCCACGCGGTGGACGACCATCTGATGCGGGTCACCCATGTCACCCGCGGCGATGAATGGATCTCCTCCGTGCCGGTACACCTGCAGCTGTTCCGGTATCTGGGCTTCAAGGCGCCGAAATACGCGCACATCGCCCCCATCATGAAACTCGACGAGGGGAACAAGCGGAAGCTGTCCAAGCGCAAGGACCCGGAGGCGGCTGTCAGCTACTATGTGGAGGAAGGCTATCCCGCGGACGCGGTCCTGGAATACCTCCTGACGCTGGCGAACTCCAACTTCGAGGACTGGCGCCGGGCCAACCGGGACGCCCCGCTGTCGGACTTCCCGTTCAACCTGAAGAAGATGAGCGTGTCCGGCGCGCTGTTCGACCTCGCGAAACTCAACGACGTCTCCAAGAACGTCATCTCCGTCATGGACGCGGAGACCGTCCTGGAGCAGACGCTCGCCTGGGCGAAGGAATACGCCCCCGATTTTTATGACCTCCTGACCGCCGACCGGGACAGGGCGCTCCGCATCCTGAGCGTGGACCGGGGCGGGAAGAAGCCGCGGAAAGATCTGGCCAAATGGTCCGACGTCCCCGCGTTCGTCGCCTACCTGTACGACGAACTCTATGAGGAGGACTTCGACCAGCTGCCGGAGAACGTGACACCCGCCGACGCGGCGGCCATCCTGGAGGCTTACAAAGATCTCTATGACCCGTCCGACGACCAGCAGGCCTGGTTCGACAAGGTGAAGTCCCTCTGCGAGCCGCTCGGCTACACGCCGAACGTCAAGGAGTGGAAGCAGGACCCGACCGCCTTCAAAGGCCATGTGGGCCACCTGTCCACCGTCATCCGGGTGGCGATCACCTCCCGGACGAACACGCCCGACCTGTGCTCCATCATGAGCATCCTCGGCAAGGACGAATGCATGCGTCGCCTGCAGAAGGCGGCAGACTA
>JAGACE010000028.1 GCA_017614275.1 Clostridia bacterium
CCCGGCAGGAAGACCATGTCATCTTCCTCATGGAGAAAAAGCAGTTCCCCGCCCTGGTGGACATTCTGAATGAGGACAGCGTATGCCTCCACGGCACGGCCACCAACAAGGAGGAGGCCATCCGGGAGGCGGGGCAGATCCTCGTCGACCTGAACTGCGCGGGCTCGGAGTACATCGAGTCCATGCTGCAGCGGGAACAGGATTTCTCCACCTATCTCGGCAACGGCGCGGCCATCGCCCACGGCACGGTGTGGGGACGGACCCGCATCCGCAAGACCGGCGTGGCCATGGTGCGCTACGACGACGGCATCCCCTTCGGGGAGGAGACCGCCACCCTGGTGTTCGCGGCGGCCGGCGTCGGAGACGACCACATGGACCTCGTCCAGCAGATCTGCGTGGCCATCCAGAACGAGACCGTCATCAAGGCGCTGCACGAGGCGCAGACCTACGACGACGTCAAAGCGGCGCTGAAGAACCTGATGCTTTACAAATGAGACATTTTGCAAAAACTGTCTCTAAATCTGAAAAACGAAGGCCCGATTCATTGCAATCGGGCTTTTTCTTATGTAAACTTGATAGGTAATCTTTGTATTCTTATGTTGAAGGAGACATCCTTATGAGAGATCCTGTGAAGATCATCGAACTGAAAAAGTCGATCCTCGAAGATAACGACGCGGACGCGGAAGTGCTCCGCGGGACGCTGAAAGAGGAAAAGCTTCTGTACATCAACATCATGTCCTCACCCGGCTCGGGCAAGACCACGACCCTGTCGGCCGTGATCGATCGCCTGAAGGACGAGATGCGCATCGGCGTCATGGAGGCGGACATCGACTCCGACGTGGACGCGCAGACCATCGCCGCGCTCGGCGTCAAGTCCATCCAGCTCCACACCGGCGGCATGTGCCACCTGGACGCGGAGATGTCCCGGCAGGGCATGCGGGAACTCGGCACCGAAGACCTGGACGTCGTCTTCCTGGAGAACGTCGGCAACCTGGTGTGCCCCGCGGAGTTCGACACCGGTTCTGCGGAGAACGTCGTCATCCTGTCCGTCCCGGAAGGGGACGACAAGCCGCTGAAATACCCGCTGGTGTTCACGAAGTGCAATGTGGTCCTGGTCAACAAGATCGACGCGCTGCCGGTCTTCGACTTCAGCCTGGACAACATCCGCGAGTACGTGGGCCGGCTGAATCCGGACGCCGTCGTCTTCCCGATCTCCGCCAAGACCGGGGAAGGGGTGGACGCGTTCTGCGACTGGATCCGCGCCCGGGTAAAAGAACAGCAGGCGTAAAGGAGGAACACGACCATGCCCGAATTCAGAGTCATCGACGTCAATGTGGGCGTCTTCGATAAAAACGACCGCGTCGCCGACGCGAACCGCGCGAAGCTCCGCGCGCAGAAAACCTTCATGCTGAACGTCATGGCCTCGCCCGGAGCGGGCAAGACCACGACGCTCCTGGCCACCATCGCCGCGCTGAAAGACAAGTACAAGATCGGCGTCATGGAGGCCGACATCGACGCCACGGTGGACGCCGAGACCATGGCGAACGCCGGCGTGCGCTCCATCCAGGTCCACACCGGAGGCGAGTGCGCGATGGACGCGGAGATGACCCGCCAGGCCCTGGAAGAGTTCCCGACCGAAGACCTCGACCTTCTGTTCCTGGAAAACATCGGCAACCTGGTCTGCCCTGCGGAAACGGACACCGGCGCCTCGAAAAACCTCGAGATCCTGTCGGTCCCGGAGGGGGACGACAAGCCCCTCAAATACCCGCTCATGTTCGAAGTGTGCCACGCGGTCCTCATCAACAAGATCGACACGACCGACTATTTCCCCTTCGACTTCGACGCCGTCGAGAAGCGGATCCACGACCTGAATCCGGACTGCAAGATCTTCTTCGTGTCCGCCCGGACCGGGGAAGGCATGCAGGAGTGGATCGACTGGCTGGACAGCGAAGTGGCGGCCTGGATCGCCGGGGACTGACCTTACGGAAGCGCATCGCCCCAGGGCAGAAATGCTTGTTCGGACAAAACTGCTGAATTCTGTCTGAAGTGCATTGACAAAGGCAATTCTGCTGGAGTATAGTATTTTTGCAAGCAATGCGCCGCAAGGCGCGCGGTTAAAACTTTTGTCTTAAGGAGGAATTTGCATGGCCCAGCATACCGGCGGAGCAAAAATGGACAAAGTCGAAAAGAAAATCGAGAAAAAGGCACCCCACGGTGTCACCCATCATGGTCATTCAGGAGGAGCAAAAATGTCTGAAGTTGAGAAGAAAATCGAAAAGAGCAAGGCCCCGAAGAAATCTTGGAAGAACCTGTTTGGTCTCCTTGGCGTCATCATGATCGCCCTTTCCCTGTGCGTCGTCATGGCATCCTGCAACATCACTACCAACGATGTCCCGACCTACACGACCACGCAGCTTGCTCAGAAGTATGAGACCGACGATCCCACCGACCTCAAAGGCATGAAGATGTATGTCGTTGGCGAGATCTATGAGTCCGAAGACAACCTTCTCTCCAAAGATTATTTCACCCTCGTCCCGATCGACTCTGACGGCGACGGCTACGGCGTCACCTTCAAGATGATGGACGCGTCCAGAAAAGCCCGCAAGGCTGTCAAGAAAGCCGACATGACCGATCAGATCACCGTTCTCGGCACCGTGACCAAGGTCACCAAGTCCGGTTATGTCTTTGAAGTCGATTCCATCACTGAGATCGTCGACTAAAACAAATTTCACAGCTGTAAGACCTCTGGAAACAGAGGTCTTATTTTTTGGACTGTTGACCATTTTTTCACAGTTTTGACACACGATTGTAAGCCGTTTTGCTTGCCTTTTGTTATCAAAAGTGCTACTATTACTGTGTCATGGAATGGGCAAATCTGTATTTGCCCCATGCGTATCATATTTCTCATTTTTGTATTAGGAGGAAGCACATACATGTTATTCCAGATTTATGGTGCATTCTCTGCCTACAAGCTGCTTGGCTGGCTCATGGTTTTCCTGGGCCTGATCATCCTCAATGAGATCGGTCGTCGTACCAAGTTTGGCGGCATCCTTCTTTTCGTGGTGCTCCCGCTGGTTCTGACTGTTTACTTCATTGCGATCTATGCTGCAGCTGCCAAAGGCGCAGAATGGGCACTCACAAACCCGACCTATGTTCACATGAACAGCTGGTTCCACTATGCGAAGCTGTACGCTGCTGACATCGGCTGCGTCGGTTTCATTATGCTGAAGTACAAATGGGGCATCGGTGCCAAAGAGTGGTTCAAACCCTGGCCGTTCCTCATTGTTGCGATCAACATCCTCATCGCTGTTGGTTCTGACTTCGAATCCGCTATCAAGGGCGCTATGTCCGTTGATGGCTGGTGGCTGTCTTCCGAAGGCGTCTGGCTGTACGGCGGCTGGTGGAACGTCCTCAATGGTATTGCCGGTATCATCAACATCTTCTGCATGACCGGTTGGTGGGGCATCTACTCCTCCAAGGGCCGTCAGGATATGCTCTGGCCCGACATGACCTGGATGTTCATCATCGCTTACGACATCTGGAACTTCGAATACACCTACCTCAACCTGCCGACGCATTCCTGGTATTGCGGCATGGCTCTTCTTCTGGCTCCGACCTTCGCGGCCGCTGTCTGGAACAAGGGTGGCTGGATCCAGAACCGTGCGTTCACTCTGGCACTGTGGTGCATGTTCGCCCAGATCTTCCCGGCATTCCAGGATTACTCCAAGTTCTCCGTCCTGCCGAGCGTCTATGGCGACACCTACGATGCTGTTGGCTACATGGATGCCAGCATCCGTCCGATCACTGCACATCCGCAGGCTCAGGGCGTCATCGCTGTCCTGTCCATCGCGACCAACGTCGTTGTCCTTGCTTTCATCATCAAGCGCTCTCTCGAGCTCAAGAGAAACCCGTACAAGAACGAGATCTGGATGGGTACCAAGGACTACGAAGAAGCTATGGCTCGTGCCGAGTAAGGATTCTTATTTAGTATTTTTTGGAAATAAGAGTTTTGAGAAGACGAAATATGATGCGTATCTTATGATATGAAGAATGGTGCTCCGGAATCTTTCCGGAGCACTTTTCATTTCCTCAGACGGCATGGTATACTGAGAACGATCAAACGAAAGCGGGGGAGACCTATGGAGAACACGCGCCCGAACGAACTGTCCCGGGAGAAACTGGCGGACGGCAACGTGCTGCTGTCGGTGAAAGAACGCTTCCAGGACGACATGAACGAGGATAACCTGGTGGACCTGATGCAGGTCCTGCGGGACTCCGTTCTCCTCCTGCCGATGCAGGTCCACATGTCGGCTGCCGACCGGGAGCGGATGCGGATGTACGATGAGAACATGCCGCTGGTCGTGGAGAACGACGTCACCGTCGTTCCGGCCACCGCGGACATCGAAGGCACGAACTACATGTTCATCTTCTCCCAGCCCGAGCAGATCCCGGTGGACTACTCCGAGCTCGTCACGCTGATGCGGGCGCCCTGGCTCAAGGTCTACGAGTATTTCATCGCCGATGAGAGCCTCGGGGGCATCGTGCTGGACCCCTTCACGGAAAACCTCGAACTGACCCGGGAACTGGTCGGCGCCATCAGTCAGATGGCTTCCCGGCTTCCGGACGAATAAAAAAGAAGAGCCCCGCGGGGCTCTTTTTTTATTGCAGGACCTTGTTCTTGAACTGTTCGATCTCGTCGGGGCGGA
>JAGACE010000029.1 GCA_017614275.1 Clostridia bacterium
AACGAACGACTGACCCAGCGCCGGTGGATCGTCCTCATCGCCAGCTGCATCGTCAACCTGAGCATCGGCGCTCTGTACTCCTGGAGCGTTTTTGCCGGCCCCATGGCGGAGCACCTGAACGCGATGAACGGTACGGCGCTCACCGCGGCCGACCTGGCCATCGTCTTTTCGATCGGAAACGGCGACGGGTTCCTGTCCATGATCGCCGGAGGGTTCCTGAACGAGAAACTCGGCACGAAATGGGTCGTCCTGCTCGGCGTCCTCATGTTCGGCACAGGTTTCATCGTCTGCGGCCTGGCGCATTCGGTCGCCATGCTCATCCTCGGCTACGGCATCCTCTCCGGCCTTTCGATGGGGTTCGCTTACGGACTGACCATCAGCAATTCCGTCAAATTCTTCCCGGACCGGAAAGGACTGGTCGGCGGCCTTACGACCGCTTCTTACGGGATCGGATCTGTGCTGATCCCGCCGATCGCCAACGCGCTGAATGAGAGCGTCGGCGTCAGCAAAGCCTTCATCCTTCTCGGCCTGTTCACGATCGTTGTCGGCGGGATCGCCGCCATGTTCATCGTCCCGTGTCCTGCCGATTTCCGCCCGACCGGATGGGATCCGGCGGGAGGCAAAGTCTCCGCGCTTTCCGATCGACAGTACACCTGGAAGGAAATGCTCGCATCGCCCCTCTTTTATGTGATGATCATCATGCTCTTCTTCGGGGCGAGCTTCGGCATGATGACGATCTCGCAGGCGTCCAACATCTCTCAGAACATGATGGGGATGACCGCTTCCGCGGCGGCGCTCGTGGTCTCCGTCCTGGCGCTGTTCAATACCTTCGGACGGATCTTCTGCGGATATCTGTCCGACCGGATCGGGAGAGTGCAGACCATTACCGGCGTCTATGTGCTGGCCTCCGTCACCATGCTCCTGCTCCTGCTGAGCGCCAGGATCCAGAGCACCGCGCTGTTCGTCGTCTGCATCTCGCTTGTCGGGGTCAGCTTCGGTGCCTTCATGGGGATCTATCCCGGGTTCACGAACGAGGTGTTCGGACAGAGGCACGCCTCCATCAATTACGGCATCATGTTCATCGGCTTTTCTGCGGCGGGCATCGTTGCTCCGCTCATCATGAAGTCGTTCTATAACTCCGTCGGAAGTTACGGACCGGCGTTCCTGACCGCATTTGTCATGGCGGTCATCGGTCTGCTCCTGACCGCTGTCTTCCGCGTCGTCCGAGCCCGCTCGGACTGACCCCAAAGAAGGTGATCCGTTGATGGAACTGCAAAACGTCACAGTCAACGAGCTCTTCGCCCGGTCTGTGGAACAGTACCCGGACCGCCCGGCTCTGACTTATGAAGGAGTCAGCCGGACCTATCGGGAACTGGACGCAGCGGTCGATGAGATGGCGAAACGGTTCCTGGCGCTGGGCATCCGGCACGGGACCCATGTGGGCGTCCTCTGCGAAGCCCAGCCCAATACGATCATCGCCATCTATGCCCTGAACCGGATCGGGGCGGTGAGCGTACTCTTCAATACCAGCCTGAAGCGCACGGAACTCCGTGCGCTTATCGGCCGTACAGACGTAGAGATCCTGCTGATCGGCGACGGCTACAAGGACGTCGATTACCGCGCGGAGTGCTACGGTTTCCTCGAAGGCGTCCGGGGACTCCGGGACATCCTGTATATGGGTCTCGACGGCGACGCCCGCGGGTTCCGTTCTCTGTCCGAGATCGTTGCTGAAGAGGTGGATGAGAAGACGCTGGCAGAGGCCTGCCGGAAGGTCCGCCCGGACGACACGGCGTTCCTCCTCTTTACGAGCGGGACGACCAGTCTGCCGAAGGCGGTCCGGGACACCCAGTACAGGCGGGCCAACATGGGCCTGCAACAGGCACAGGATCTCGGCTATACGGAACAGGACCGGGTGTGTACCGCCATGCCGGTCTTCCACTGTTTCAGTCTGTGCGTCAATGTGACGGCCACGCTGTTCTCCGGCGCCTGTCTGTGCCTGCCGAAGTCCCGCCACACGGGCGATCTGCTGGACCTCATCGAACGCGAACGCTGCACCGTGTTCAGCACGGTGCCGGCGCTCTTCGACGCCATGCTGCGCAGAGACGACTTCGACCGCAGGGACCTCTCGTCCCTGAGGATCGGATTCATCGGCGGCAGCTTCTGCCCGCCGGAACTCTTTGAAGAGATCGAACGCCGGTTCGGCTTCACGCTGCTCTCGAGCCTCGGACAGACCGAGGCCACAGCGGGGATCACGACTGCGCGGTTCACCGACTCCCTGGAGGAGCGCGCGACCACCGTGGGCCATGTCATGGAGCACATGGAACTCCGTCTTGCAGTCCCCGGGACCGACGACCCGGTCCCGCCCGGAAGTCCCGGCGAGATCATGATCCGGGGTTACAATGTCATGAAAGAGTATTATAATGATGCTGAGGCCACTGCTGCAGCCGTCACGAAAGACGGCTGGCTCCACACCGGCGACATGGCCTACCTCAACGGGAACGGGAACCTGGTCCTGACCGGGCGGATGAAGGAACTCATCATCCGCGGGGGAGAGAACATCAGTCCGCTGGAGATCGAGACGGCCCTGCGGGACACCCCCGGTCTTGCCGACTGGAAAGCGGTCGGTGTGCCCGATCGGCACTACGGCGAGGAGATCGCTCTGTGCGTCGTCCCGGCGGAAGGGTATTCGGAGGAACGCGTGAAAGAGAAACTGTGCACATCGCTGGCACAGTTCAAAG
Organism: Clostridia bacterium; assembly: GCA_017614275.1. Lineage (GTDB taxonomy): Bacteria > Bacillota > Clostridia > Oscillospirales > Acutalibacteraceae > RUG420. The sequence goes on from JAGACE010000029.1 coordinate 2,739, forward strand.
TACCGAAATACATTCTGGAAGTGGAAGAGATCCCGAAGACGACGACCGGAAAGATCCGGTCGGAGGAACTGAAAGCCAAAGCCATCGAAATGATCCAGGAAAGGTGAATGAAATGAAACTGCTGAACATCGTCCACGAAGAATTCACGGCCGTCCGGGACGGCCTGACCATGCACGGGTCCATGTTCCGGCCGAAGGGCGCGGGACCGTTCCCGACCATCGTCATCAGCCACGAGTTCATGATGAACCGCCTGACGACCCTCCCGCATGCCGTCATGTTCGCGCGGCTGGGTTTTGCCGCCTTCTGCTTTGACTTCAACGGCGGCGGGACGATCAGCCAGTCCGACGGGAAGACGACCGACATGTCCGTGCTGACGGAGACAGAGGACCTGAAGGCTGTCATCGACTACGTCTCGAAACTGCCCTATACCGACATGGACCGGTTCCAGCTCATGGGATGCTCCATGGGCGGTTTCGTCTCCGCGCTGGTAGCGGCCGAACTGGGAGCGGACAAGGTCAAACGACTGATCCTCTACTATCCGGCGCTCTCCATCCCGGACGACGCCCGGAAAGGCTCCATGCTCATGGCGAAGTTCGACCCGAAGAACGTGCCGGACAAACTGTTCTGCGGGCCGATCGTCCTGGGGAAGACCTATCCCGAGACCGTCATGGACTGGGATCCGTTCCCGATGATCAGCAAATACCACGGTCCGGTCCTGCTCGTCGGCGGCGACAAAGACCATGTGGTCGACTATTCCTATTTTGTCAAAGCGTATGACGCTTATGTCGCGGGGAACAAAGAGGCGCTGGAAAGCGGCGAGATCTCCGAACTGCCGCAGGTCGAACTGGAGACCATCCGCGGCGGGGAGCACATGTTCCCGGTCCCGATGCATTACATCGATGCACGCAACACGGCGAAGATGTTCGCGCTCGGACGGACCGAGGTCCTCCGGGTCGACGTCCGGCTCGTCGACAAGATGACCTTCAAACTCAAAGGAGGCAAACTCGACTGGAACATCCCCTTCACCGGGACCGGGACCGGCCGGTTCTACGAGGGGACCGTCCGGCCCGGCGCGTCCGATCAGCGCTACTACGGACTCGGCGGAGCCGATGTCTGCGCGGACTACACGTTCGAGGGGAAAGACTGTACCGGGGAACCGGCGGAGATCCACGTCATGAATCGCAACCACCCGACGGAAACGTGGAAACCCACCGTCACCACGACGAGCAAAGCGCTCGACTTCCTCAACCACAACGAGGCCTATGCCCGGTTGCGGCAGCTGAAGTGGCCCCTCGGTCCGCTGGTCCGGATCTTCGTGGATTACGAGGCGACAAAATAAAAAACATCAATAAAAAAGCAATAAAAAAGCTGTGCCAAAAACGGTGTCCGCCGTTTTGGCACAGCTTCTTGTTTTGTGTTATACCAGCAGGTTCATGTACCAGGAGAACGCTTTGTCGCTGGCGGCTTCCAGTTTGGCGCGGGAAGCGTCCGGAGCCAGCGGGTACTGAGCTTTGTACTCGTCCCAGTTGAACAGGTATTTGGACTTGATCGGTTCGTCCATGGAGGGGTCGATCGTGACGCCGGCTTCGCTGAGCGGCACACCGTACGGTTCTCCCGCATTGTCGTAATGGGAGTAATCGCGGACGAACTCCATGAGAGCGCGGTACTTGTCGAGATCCATATCGTTTGCGACCAGCGGGCTCTTGTTGAAGTTGAACAGGTAGCCGCAGCCCGGCAGCATGATGTCGAGGAACTCTTTGGCTTTGTCGAGGAGCTCCGGGATGTCGCAGTTGCGGATGTGTTCGACGGGGAACATGCCTTCCAGAATGAACTTCTTGCCGAGTTTGTCCTTGAACAGCTGCGGATCGCCTTCGTCGATCTGGAGGACACAGCCGGCCGGGAATTCGCTGACCACGATGTCCAGATAGCGGGTCCAGTCGTCTTCGAGGAAGACCCAGGGCCGGATGCCGTGGGCAACATCCTGCTCCATGATCTTCTTGAACGAGGGAAGCCAGAGTTCCACAAAATCCTTCTCACGCATGAAGGTGGGCATGTGGAGCGGGTAGAAGACGTTCTGCTGATAGTCGACGAACGGGGGGCGTCCCATTTTCCACATGAGCGGGGTCAGCACTTCGCAAGCCTCTTTGATCTCGCTCCGGTGGCGACGGACATCCAGAGAGATGCCGGAGAAGCTTCTCAGCTGGTCGGCCAGGAAGTCGAAGGGCGCTTCGGCAAACCCGCCGGAGCCTTTTTTACCGCCGACGTGGTAGCCGTGCTTTGCGCACAGGGCGCCGTACAGCGGGAAGTAACCGGCCAGTTCGGTATTCCGTTCGTTGAGGGCCATGTGGATGGTCATGGCCATTTTGAGGGGATCGGCCGGATCCAGGTTTTTCATCTGGCGGGGAACGACGGTCTCGACCAGGAAGTCGAACCCTTTTTCGATGAGGTCCGGGTATTCGGTGTCGTACATGCCGACGACTTCCGGGTGCTGCACCAGACCGTTGGGCGCCATGATGAAGGACTGGGAATTCAGGATCTGATAAAACGTTGCCGGGCGGGCGGTGCCGAGAGGGGGCATGAAGGGACAGGTGTCGGAATACACCGTTTCCGCAAGCTCATCATAAGACGGGAAAAGGCTTTTGGCATCATAGTGCCACTGCATCAGATCCAGTCCGCAGTACCCCGCGACGGAC
>JAGACE010000030.1 GCA_017614275.1 Clostridia bacterium
CAGACTTTCTTCACGCCGAGGACGGTGTCTTCCCCGTTGATCTTCCACTCCTTGGAGAGGGAGGCGCCGGGGACGTTCGCTTCGGCGTCCGGCAGAGCGGCGTCCACGCTGACGGTGTCGGCCAGGACGTCCTTCTGAATGGTCTCGAGGTTGTCGGAGACCGCCGCCTTGACGACGTCGGAACCGGCGACGTACAGAGCGATGTGATCTGTGACCTCAAAACCCGCGTCCTTCCGCATGGTCTGGACCTTGGAGATGACCTCGCGCATCAGGCCTTCCGCCTCGAGTTCGGGCGTCAGGACCGTGTCGAGGGCGACCGTGACGCCGCCTTCGGACAGGGTGTACAGGCCGTCCTGCTGGACCGTCTCGATGAGCAGGTCCTCTTCTGCCAGGCGGACCTCGCCGGAGGACAGCGGCAGGGTCATGAAGCCGGTGGTGTCGAGCTGTTCCTTGACCGCGGCGCCGTCTTCGATGGCGGCCAGCGCTTCCCGGATCTCGCCCAGCTGTTTGCCGAACTTCGGACCCAGCGTGCGCATCTGCGGTTTGAACGCGTAAGTGAGCAGCGCGGCGTCATCCTCCACGAATTCCACGGCCTTGACGTTCAGCTCGTCCTCGATGATCTCCACGTAGAAGTCGGAGAGCGCCTTGTCGGCCTTGACGTACATCTTGCTCAGCGGCTGGCGGTTCTTGCGGTTCGAGCCGTTGCGGCAGGCGCGGCCGAGGGTGACGATGGACAGGACTTCCTCCATGTCCGCTTCGAGTTCGGGGTCGATCCAAGCCTCGTTCACTTCGGGGAACGCGCACAGGTGGATGGACTCCGGCGCGTCTTTGTCGATGGACCGGACCAGGTTCTGATAGATCTCTTCCGTCATGAAGGGGATCATCGGAGCGGCGGTCGTCGCCGTGGTGACGAGGGCCGTGTACAGCGTCATGTAGGCATTGATCTTGTCCTGGGTCATCTCGGAGCCCCAGTAGCGGGACCGGCCGCGGCGGACATACCAGTTGGACAGGTCGTCCACGAACTTCTCGATGTAAGCGGCGGCTTCCGGGATGCGGTAGTTTTCCAGATTCTCGTCCACGCCCTTGACCATGGAGTTCATCTTGGACAGACACCACTTGTCCATGACGGACAGCTTGTCGTAGTCCAGAGTGTACTTCGTGGCGTCGAACTCGTCGATGTTGGCGTACAGGACGAAGAACGCGTAGGTGTTCCAGAGCGTGCCGAGGATCTTCCGCTGCGCCTCTGTGACGGCGCGGCCGGAGAAACGGTTCGGCAGCCAGGGCGCGGAGTTCGTGTAGAAATACCAGCGGATCGCGTCGGCGCCGTAGGTGTTCAGGGCCTCCATCGGGTCGACGGCGTTGCCCTTGGACTTGGACATCTTCTGGCCGTCCTCGTCCTGGACGTGGCCGAGGACGATGACGTTTTTGTAGGGCGCCTTGTTGAAGAGGAGCGTGGAGATGGCCAGCAGGCTGTAGAACCAGCCGCGGGTCTGGTCGACGGCCTCCGAGATGAAGTCCGCCGGGAACTGGGTCTCAAAGAGGTCCTTGTTCTCAAAGGGATAGTGGTGCTGGGCGAAGGGCATGGCGCCGGAGTCGAACCAGCAGTCGATGACTTCCGGCACTCTCTGCATCTCCTTGCCGCACTCCGGGCACGGGATCTTCACGCGGTCCACGAAGGGACGGTGCAGCTCGATGTCGTCCGGGCAGTCGATGCCTTTCTCTTTCAGTTCGGCGATGGACCCGATGCAGTCTCTGCATCCGCAGTCCGGGCACTCCCAGATGTTCAGCGGGGTGCCCCAGTAGCGGTCGCGGGACAGGCCCCAGTCCTGGACGTTCTCCAGCCAGTTGCCGAAGCGGCCTTCGCCGATGCTGGCCGGGATCCAGTTGATGGTGTTGTTGTTGCGGACGAGGTCGTCGCGCACGTCGGTCATCTTGATGAACCAGGACTCTCTGGCATAGTAGATGAGCGGGGTGTCGCAGCGCCAGCAGAACGGATAGTTATGCTCAAAGGAGGGCGCGTCGTACAGCTTGCCGTCCTTCTCGAGGTCCTGCAGGACCGGCAGGTCGGCGTCCTTGACGAAGAGGCCGGCATACGGGGTCTCTTCTTTCATGTGGCCGGCTTCGTCGACCATCTGGATGAAGGGCAGGTCGTAGTCCCGGCCCACACGGGCGTCGTCTTCACCGAAGGCGGGCGCGATGTGGACGATGCCGGTACCGTCGGTCATGGTGACATACGGGTCGCAGGTGACGAAGAAGCCCTTCTTGCGCTGTTTGTCCGCGATGGCCTGCTCGAACGGGTAAAGCGGCTCATACTCTTTGTATTCGAGGTCCGTGCCCTTGTATCGCTCGAGGACTTCATAGGCGGGCTGCCCGTTCTCCGCAAGGCGCCCGAGGACGGTGTCGCACAGTTCTGTAGCGATGTAATAGGTGTAGCCGTCGGCCGCCTTCACCTGGACATACTCGTCGGTGGGGCTGACGCACAGGGCCACGTTGGAGGACAGGGTCCAGGGGGTCGTGGTCCAGGCCAGGAAGTAGGCGTCCTCGTCCTTCACCTTGAAGCGGACGATGGCGGAGCGCTCTTTGACCTCCTTGTAGCCCTGGGAGACTTCGTGGCTCGACAGCGCGGTGCCGCAGCGCGGGCAATAGGGCACCACCTTGTAGCCCTTGTACAGCAGGCCCTTGTCGTAGATGGTCTTGAGGGCCCACCACTCGGACTCGATGTAATTGTCGTGATAGGTGACGTAGGGGTCCTCCATGTCCATCCAGAAGCCAAC
>JAGACE010000031.1 GCA_017614275.1 Clostridia bacterium
ATATTGTTGTTCCGTCAGGAAAGCACGTCTTCGATGGCGGCTTCGATGGACTCCAGCGGGGGCATCCTGGACGGATGCTCCGGATCTCCGTTGTCCACGAAGACATAGCCGTCTTCCTTCAGCTGCGCGATGTTCCTTTGGACCGCGGGGTTGATCCAGAACTTCGGATTCATGTTGACCGCGATGATCTTCGGGCCCGGGAACGCCATCGCGTTGGTGGAGATAAAGTCATCGGCGATGCCGTTGGCCAGTTTCCCGATCATGTTGGCGGTGCAGGGTGCGATGACCAGAACGTCCCCCTTCATCCCCCACGCTTTCTTCTCCGGATCCCAGGCATATTCGTTTCCGAACTGTTTTACCGAGACCGGGTTGCCGGACATGCGTTCCAGCATGGCCACCGGAACCAGTTCCGTCGCATTCTCGGTAACGGCAGTCTTCACGTCTGCCCCTTTGCGTTTGAGCATCCCGATGAGGTCCAGCGCCTTGTACGCCGGCGTACACGCACAGACGCCCAGAAGGACCGTTTTCTCTTGCAGCATTGTGATTCTCTTCCTTTACTTTTTAATGTCTTTCCCAGTATACCACAAAAACAGAAAAACACCTTGATTTTGCAAAACGTTTCCCTTATAATAAACACCGTCGCAATAACGGGGTGTGGCGAAGTTTGGTATCGCGCTTGCTTCGGGAGCAAGAGGCCTCGGGTTCAAGTCCCGACACTCCGACCATGAAAAGAAAGAACCGCCATCGGGCGGTTTTTTCTTTTTTTGGCGCGCTGAGGGACTTGAACCTGGAAAGGCCGCGGCGTCAAGAAAACAGTCCTGCGGACTGTTTTTAGCTGCGGGAGCTGCGGCAGCAGCTCGGTGCGGTTTTGCGTAGCAAAAACGCGTCAAGTCCCGACACTCCGACCATGAAAAAAGAGAGCCTTTCGGCTCTCTTTTTTATTTCTCAGATCCTGCGGTCCCGGGCCTGCTTGTCGTAATGCTTCGTCAGGAACGGGCGCACGTAGTCGTAGATGAGTTTGTTCTCCGCGTTGGTCATGTAGATGGTAAAGGTGAGCACGAACCCCACCACTCCCGCGATGACCGCTGTTCTCACGAGCTTCAGGATCAGGCGGATCAGTTTTTTCATGGTCCCTCTCCTTTCTTACCAGGCCTCGGCGTCGTCGAAGTCCACGAGGGTCGGATCCAGAGGCTCCTCGCCCATCACGATGGACATGTAGTCGTTGACGGCTTTGCGGATCTCCGCGCGCGGGATGGTCCGGCAGTCCTCCAGATCATGGGGCAGGAACAGGAAGTGGAAGCCGAACGCCTCCGCCTGCTCCTCGAGCAGCGCGTGGACCCCGTTCATGCCTTTGCAGGCGACGTTGTCGTTGCAGATGACCATGTCGCAGTTGAGCCGTTTGGCCCATTCCCAGACCGCGTTGACGTTGTCCCAGCCGCCGACGGCATGGTGGCGCATGACGCCCTTCTCCGAGAAGAGGGCAAGGTCCGTCAGGGCCTGTTCCGGATCCTCGGTGTTTATCATATTGTGGCCCATGGTCGAGTCCATGTTGAGGACGATGTTGATGCCCCAGCAGTTCTGGGTCCAGGTCGGGAAATCGGTGTAGTACATCGCCGACGGGCCCCAGAGGAAGGCTCTGTGCCGCGTCTTGCCTTTGTAAGGCAGATACTGATCGCGGACCGCCTGCCGGAGGATCTCGATGACCTTGTCATCCACCTCGTTGAAGTAGGCGTCGTGGCCGTTGACCAGCGCCCATTCCACCAGTTTGTACAGCGATTCACTGATGCCGGAGAGCGGCGAATAGGGCGTGGCGAAGATCTCCCACTTCTCCAGTTCGATCCGGTTCTGATGGTTCATGTTCTTCGCCGCTTTGAACAGCGCGTCCCAATCGTATTTCACGCCGTAGACCTCTTCGATTTTCTGAATGGCCTGACGCAGTTCCTCTTTCGAATAGTCGTTGCCGTTCTTCGTGTTGTGCTGCATGGCAAAGACAAAGGGATAATCCTCGATGCCCTTCTGATGGAACCGGCGGCGCTGGAACATGGAGGTCGCCTCCGACGCGTTGCAGGGCTGGTTGGTCGAGAGGACCAGTTTGCCGAACACCGGGAAGGCGTCGTCGATCGCCACGCCGGTCTCCGCCGAGCAGCGGGAGCAGACGTCCGGTGCGAGGCCGTAGGACTCTGCCACATCGATATAGTACGGATCCAGATGCTGGTCGACGTCGCAGACCACGAACTCCGGCATGGTCTGCATGGGCTCCGCGTTCAGGGTCGGGAAGCCGGCGGTGAAGAGCGGCGGGATCGTCTCGTCGAGACCGATCATTTTGTCCGTCATCTCGCCGCCGCCCAGGCGGGCGTCGTTGTGCAGGATGAGCCCGATGCGCAGGGTCAGGATGCGGACGATGGCGTTGCCGTGGATGTTGGCGATGTCCAGTTCTCTTCCCCGATAGCCTTCGAAGATGCGGTCCACGAAGGCAAAGGAACCGAGGAAGGAACCCATCCAGCGGTATTCCCAGATGCCCTTCATGATCTTGACCGGGTCTTTCGCCACCATGGCGCCCATGTAGCCGACGTTTTTCAGCCAGGAAACGTAATCCTGGAACGTGTCTTCCACTCCCCGCCATTCGCGGTACCGGGCGATGCCGGAGCCGTCGTCACGGTAACGGGTGCGCTGTCCGCCCGCGCCGTTCTCCGCCATCCAGACGGGGTCGTATTTCTGCAGTTTCTGATCGATAAAGGAAATGATCTCTTTCTTCATGACCGGACCCCCTTTCCTGCCGCTTCCAACTTCTTGATCTCCAGTCCTTCCACGAACGCCTGGAAACGCGTGCGCAGCTGCCCGGCGCCGGTCAGGGTGTAATCCTTCTCGATCTGACAGGTCGGGATGTCCCGCTCCCGGCTCAGGATGTGGGAGGCCAGCACTTTCTCATAGCTCCAGAACTCGCAGAACTTCATGCTCTCCACGATGACGCCGTCGGCTTTGTATTCCTTCACCAGAGCTTCCAGCACATCGGTGCGCTGGTCGATCTTTTCCTCCGACATGAAACGGGCACAGAGATTGGTCTGCAGGTAGTGGCGGGTGATCGCCTCGAACGGCGTCTCCCCCTCCAGGATCTCGATCTGCTCTCTGCTCGGCACGGAGCCGAAGCAGTACCGGTCGGCAACGACCAGAGCGCCGCAGAACTCGAGCAGTTTGGTGAATTCGGGGTCATCGATCTCCGAGCCGCACAGCACGACACGGGCGCGGAACGCGGGCGTGGCGTCCGGTTTCCGGGCTTTGATCTCTTCCAGCGTCTCCCGGAGGTACGGCAGGATGAGCCGATGCGGACAGACCTCGCTGACCAGCTGGATGAGGTGGAACTCATAGCCGGTGACCGGCGGGTTGTCCAGTTTGCGGAAGTCCCCGATCTCCGTGATGATGCGGCTGACTTCGTTGTGGTCGTCGATGGCGGCCCGCAGCGCGTCGTCGGAGGTGTCGACCCCCAGCTCCCGCACTTTGGCCACGACCTTGTCGCGCAGTTCGTTCCGGTAATAGGTCAGAGCGGCCTGGTCCGACTTTAAGGGAGCGTCGATGATCGTCGTGACAAAGGGCTCGTGCTTGACCGGAGCGATCTGTTCAAAGTGTTCTTCCATGCGTTCCATCGCCGAACAGGCCTCCGCCCCGAACAGCGAGGAAAGATAGTTGTAACTCCCCTCCACCGCGCGCTCCAGGATGGCGCGGGTATAGGGGCAGTTACGATTGGTGAGATAGTAGTCCCCGATCGGCGTCGCCGAACAGTTCGGCGCCCGCAGCCGGGAGGAAAAACAGCCGGGCAGGTTCAACAGCGTTTCGGGAATGTAATAGCAGTTGTACCCGAGGGCGATGTCGCCCTCTTCCAGCGCCTGTTTGACCAGTTCGTTACAGGGTTCCTCCAGCAACGTCTCAAAATACAGCGTGTACTTCAGATCGTGCATCTTTTCCTCCACCTCCAATAGAAAAAACCAAACTCCCTATCCAAAAGTATAGGGGTTTGGCGGAGGGCAAAGAGAGGCAGAAACCTTGAACAACTATAAATAAACCCATAAAAAAAACTCCTAAAGTGTTAACTTTAGGAGTTTCTGTTTTGTCTGTAACGGTTACCTTTTCTGAACGACGGCTTTTTTCGACGCTTCCGCGATGTGGGCGGCGTCCAGGCCGTACAGGTGGAGCAGTTCGACGGCGGGGCCGGAACGTCCATAGACGTCTTCGACGCCGACGCGGACCACCGGAGTCGGACAC
>JAGACE010000032.1 GCA_017614275.1 Clostridia bacterium
AAGATCTCCGACGACGCCGGAGACGTCGCCTCCGACTCCTACCTGGAGATGAACGCTCTGGCGGAGACCGCCCTGTCGGAAGTCCTGCTGGACCTGGTCGCCAGACTCTGAGGACACAAACGAAAAGACCGCGCTGCTGCGCGGTCTTTTTTGTTGTTCAGATCACCAGGCCGCCGTTGACCCCAAGGACCTGTCCGGTCACGAAGGAGGCCCGGGGACCGGCGAGGAAAACGGCCACATCGGCCACGTCTTCCGGCGTGCCGAGGCGCCCGAGGGGCGTGTCTTCGGCGAGACCGGCTATGGTCTCCTCGGAGTGCATCGCGTTCATTTTCGTGTCGATGACGCCCGGAGCGATGCAGTTGACGCGGATGCCGGAGGGTCCGACCTCCTTCGCCAGCGCTTTGGTCATCCCGATGAGCGCGGCTTTGGAGGCGCTGTAGACGACCTCACAGGAGGCGCCGACCTGGCCCCACATCGAAGAGACGTTGATGATGCATCCCTTCTTGTTGCGGACCATGGAGGGCAGGAACGCCCGTGTGGTCAGGAACGCGCTCTTCACGTTGCTGTCCATGACGCGGTCGTATTCCTCTTCCGAGACGTCTGTCAGGAGCATCTGGGAGGCGACGCCCGCGTTGTTCACGAGCACCTCGGGCTCGCCCATCTTTTCCAGGATCTCCCGCTGCAGCAGGAGCACCTGCGGTTCCGAGGTCAGATCCGCCGAAAAAGCGGTGGCCATCCCGCCGCCGCGGGTGATCTCGTAAGCCAGCGCTTCGGCCGCTTCCCGGTTCTTGTGGAAACAGACCGCCACTTTGTAGCCCTTCTGCGCGTAGGCGCGGGCGATGGCCTGTCCGATGTCGCCGGAAGCACCGGTGATGACAGCGATCATAAGAGTCCTCCTCTTGTTGAAAAAACGCACCCCGTCGGTCATACGGCGGGGTGCGGGTGGTTTCTGCGTTCAGCCGCGTCAGGCCACTTTTCTGGTGGTGGCGTTCGCCGCTGCTTTCTTCGTGGTGGCCGGAGCCTGTTCGATGAAGGTATAGTCGTTGAGGACATCGAAGACCGTGGGGTTGGTCTCATAGATGCTGACCGGGATCTTCTGTCCGACTTTGCCCTTCTCGTTCACGCGGGCCAGATAGGCCAGGTTGCCGTCCTCATCGAAGTAGTAACGGTTCTTGACCTGGACCAGCGGGTTGTAGTAGTCCTCGTACGTGTACTCCACGCCGGAGAGGGTGGATGTGCCGGTGCCGACATAGCTGGCATTCGGGAACTTCTCGAGGCTGGCGTTGTTGAAGAGCGTGTTGACCTTCAGCTTCTTGACCTGTGACGCGGAGAGTTCGGTGTAGTTCTTATCCGCCGCCGTCAGCAGATAATACGTGCCGTCCTTCAGCATATAGGTGACCGCCGTGGGGCTGCCTTCGATCTCGACGTTCATGGAGAGCATCTTGTTGTCCTCACCGTACTGCACGAAGGTGATGGGGGTCTCGGTCTTCGGGGTGGTCTCGAAGGTGTAATTCTTGCTGAGGATGAGGTCGATGTATTTCTCCATCAGTCTGCCCTCGAACGCTGCCGGGATCTCGTTAGCGGTCTTGCTGCTCTCGCCTTCCTTGTTGTTGCAGGCCGCGAAGCAAAGCGCGAACATGAGGACCGCCAGCACGATGGCGATGTACTTTTTCATCTGTTTCATAAACGATCGTCTCCTGTGAAAGAATCGGATTTTCAGCGTTTTCTGCTTGAAATGCAGGACTTATCGTACCATAGGTAATAAAAGAAGTCAAACAGAAAGGGCACCCGTTCGGGTGCCCTCTGGTGCTGGAGACAGGAATCGATGCGCTCTTGCTGTTCGCAAGATCGCTCCGAGCTGCTGCCGCAGCTCCAGCAGCTACAAACAGTCCACAGGACTGTTTGCTTCACGCCGCTGCCCAAGGGTTCGACCCCTGTCTCTGAAAAGCGAAAAGAGAACTGCCGAAAGCAGTTCTCTTTTCTTGGTGCTGGAGACAGGAATCGAACCTGCGACCTACTGATTACGAATCAGTTGCGCTACCGACTGTGCCACTCCAGCGTATGTACGGGCGCTTCTCTTGGAAGCGCCCCTATATTATATAGAACCGTCTTTAGAAATGCAAGACCCGTTTTTCCGTGACCACGCAGTACATGCCGATGTCGGTGTCTTCCGTGACGACCGCCTCGAGGCACTGGGCCTCGAACGCGACGCACACCCTGGTGACGCCCGGCGCCCGTTCCAGATACCGGTCGTAGTACCCGGCGCCGTGGCCGAGACGGCGTCCGCTCTCGTCAAAGCCCACACAGGGGACGAGGATGACGTCGAATTCCTCGGGCTCCCGCAGCACGGAGTGTTCCGGATCCGGTTCCCGGATGCCGTACTTCCCGTACGTCCAGACCTCTTCTTCCCCGATGGAATAGGCTTCCATGCGGCCGTGCTCCATGGAGATGGGATAGGCCAGCGTCTTGCCGTGCTCTTCGGCCCATTCGTGGAAGACGGTCAGGTCGACTTCGTCCATCATCGCCATGTAGGAGAGGATGGTGTCCGCCTCCCGGATCTCCGGCAGTTCGGTCAGCCGTTCGCACAGATCCGCGGCGAACTCGACCCGCTCCTCGGGGGTCAGCATCCGGCGGGCGTTCATGCAGAACTTCCGCTGGGCCGACTTCTTCTCTTTGTAATAAGCGGTACGGATGTCGCCCGCCATGTAAAGGGAGCCGAACGCCAGGACCGGTTCGCCGGTCTGCAGCGCCGCGTGGACGGCGGAGGGGATGTCCTCGTACGCGTCCGCCGGGCAGCCGAACTCGCGGAGCAGATCCCTCAGTTCCAGAGCGTCCAACGCCCGGGGGCTGTCCGGGGTCACGCACAGGAACTGTTTGGCGTGCGGCAGCACGCTCTGCATCATCGCGCGATAATCCTTGTCCGCGAGGACGCCGGTCAGGATGACCAGACGTTCCTCGCCCAGATATTTCGTCAGGTTCTCCGCCACCACTTCCGCGCACTGGGGGTTGTGGCCCCCGTCCAGCAGGAACAGCGGCTCCCGTCCGAGCACTTCGAAGCGGGCCGGCCAGCGGGTCTTTGCCAGACCGGCCTGGATCGCCTCATCGGAGATGGTCCAGCCGCGGCCGCGGAGAGCCTCCAGAACGGTCAGGGCCGTGGCCGCGTTGTGGAGCTGATAATCGCCCAGCAGGGGCACCTGCAGGGTCCTGCCGTGCCAGCGGAACGTCTCCCCGGACAGGTCGTGGGAGATCGGTTCGACAGAGTCGAAGTCCACAAGGTGGAACGGCGCGTCCCAGGCGGCGCTGAGCTGCCGCAGGATGCTCACGACTTCCGGCGCGCTGTTGTAACAGACCACGTCGGAGCCGGGCTTGATGATCCCGCCCTTGGTCAGAGCGATCTCCTCCAGCGTGTTGCCGAGGTATTCCGTGTGCTCCAGGCCGATGTTGGTGAGCACCGCGACGTCCGGCGCGTCGATGACGTTGGTGGAGTCGAGCGCGCCGCCCATCCCGACCTCCAGCACCACGATGTCGCACTCCTGTTCCAGGAAGTACAGCATGGCGATGGCGGTCACCAGTTCGAACTGGCTGGGGTGGTCCTCCATGGCGTCGGCCTCCACCCGGACCCGCTCCGTGAGCGCGGCGAGGTCCTCCCCGGCGATGTATCGCCCGTTCACCTGCATCCGCTCCTCAAAGCAGAGCACGTGGGGCGAGGTGTACATCCCGGTCCGGTATCCCGCCTCCCGCAGGACGGAAGACAGCATGGCGCAGGTGCTCCCCTTGCCGTTGCTGCCGCCCACGTGGATGAAGCGCAGTTTCTTCTGCGGATCCCCCAGCCGGCGCAGCAGTTCCTGCGTCCGCCCGAGGCCCAGGCGGGTGGTGCTCCAGGTAAAGTCTTCGATGTATCGAATGGCTTCTTCGTAAGTCATGTGAGGTTCTCCATAATGTTGCTGGATCCGTCGGCCAGGTTCAGACGCAGGGTCTTCGCCGTGCCCTTCTCCGTGTAATCGATGCGAACGACGTCCGCCGACTCATACTCCGCCATCTGCACCGTGTACTCCTTCCCCGTGAAGAAGTAGTCGAGGTACTCCAGCGCCTTCGGGTCGTAGTCGGCCACGTTGTCCGACATGAAGATGACGCTGCCGAGGATATCGTTGAGCTTGGCGAGCAGCAGTTTCTGCTGCAGCGTGTACGTCAGGTTGTCGTCCCGCAGGAAGAAGACGTCGGGGTCGTTCGCGAACGCCCTGCCGTCCAGGCAGCGGCGGAAGATGGTGTTGACCATCGCGTAGCGCGAACAGGGCAGTTCCCGGATCGGGAGCAGCTTGTTGAGGATGTCTCCCTCGAAGACCTTGTGGGCGTCGGGGCCGATGCGGCAGGCGTCGAAGATGCCCATGCAGGAGCCCAGCGGTACGCCGCAGCCGAGGATGTATTTGTCCCCGCAGGCCTCCCGCAAAAGGTCGATGCCGTCCGCCATCAGCTGGCCGCGATTCTTCCCCGCGCGGGGGAATTCGCAGACGGAATACAGGAAGTCCAGCTTGACGAAGTCGTAGCCCCAGTCGTTAAGGATGACGTCGAAGAAATGCTTGATGTACTCCCGGGCGCCCCGGTTGTAGATGTCGAAGGCGTAGGCGAAGCCCCACCCGAAATGGGCGATGTGCCGCTTGCCGGTCTTTTCATTGCGGATGAACCAGTCCGGGTGCTGTTTCGCCACGTCCGATTTGATCGACGCGCAGAACGGGGCGAGCCAGATGCCGGCCAGATACCCTTTGCCGTGGATGGCGTCCGCGCAGGCCTTCATGCCGCCCGGGAATTTTTCCGGATCGGTGGTGAGCCAGTCGCCGGTGTGGGCCTGATAGCCGTCGTCGATCTGGAAGATCTGGGTCTTCTCCTGCGCGGCGTCCAGCGCGTCCAGATCCCGGTAGACGATGTCCTCGGTCACCTTGCTGAAATAGTTGTACCAGGAGGTGTAGCCCGCAAGCCGTTCCAGGCGGGGCTTCTTCAGGCCGCAGAAGTCGAAGAAATAGGTGTCGAAGGCCTGATCGTACTCGGCCTCGCAGATCAGGAGGTCGTACAGGACATAGGTGTCGCCGGCCTTCAGTTCCATGCCGTCGACTTCGCGGCGCACGGTGAAGCGCCCTTTCTGCATGTCGACGTCAAAGATGGTGAAGCCGTCCCGGTCGGCCCGGGAGCCCCACAATTCGATGAAGTGGCTGCCCGTC